>NZ_JBHYXZ010000055.1:10945-33932 GCF_042752395.1 Actinosynnema sp. NPDC059335
GGCGGGCGGCGTCCCCGGGGCGCCCCCGCCCCCCCCCCCCGGGCGACGGGCGCTCGCCTAACCGGTGGTGGCGCGGTACGCCTCGCCCGCCCGGTTCGGCGTTCCCCCGGGCAGGTACAACCCCGTGCCCGGCTTGTCGGCGGGGAGCGCGAACCACGCGTAGCGCTCCACGTGCGCCAGACCTTCCAACATCCGCGACGACGCCCCGGCGAAGTCCGCCAGCTCCTGCGCGTTCGGGTACCGCACGCCGCCGCCCGAGAAGTCGATCAACGAGAACTCGGTCAGCCAGATCGGCAGGCCGTACCGCGCGTGCACCGCGTCCAGGTAGCTCTTCAGGTGCCCGACCGCCGCCGGCCCGAAGTCCGAGCCGTACCAGTGCAGCGCGATGAAGTCGACCCGCAACCCCCGCTCCCGCGCACCGGCCAGGAAGCGGTCGAGCCAGCCGCCCGCCTGGTCACCGCTGTGCGCCACCGCCGGGCTGCCCAACCGCATCCCCGTCGCCTGCAACCGCGGCCACAGGTCCAGCGCCTGCTCCACGCTCATGTTCGACTGCTCGGCGAGGTCCGGTTCGTTGAAGCCCAGCAGCGTCGTGCCCTGGCCCCGCACCGCCGCGAGGTTCTCCGGCGTCACGGTCTTCGCGCCCCAGATCATCGGCACGTACTCGACCCCGGCGGGCGGCCGCACGTCCTGCGGCGTGGTCGCCCAGTTGTAGAACCACCCCGCGCCGACATCCGACAGCGCCTGCGTCACGCCGTCGAAGTGCCAGGTGGCAACCCCCTTCTTCAGCGATTTCGCCACCGGCTGGAAGACCGGAGCGGCCGGCGGGGTCGTGACCGGAACGGTCGCGGGGGCCGTCGTGGTCGTCGTCGTGGTGGTGGGAACCGTCGTGCTCGTGGGCACCGCGGTCGACGGGGCCCGCGTCGTCGTGACCGTCACCGGGGCGGCCGCCGGCACCGGGGCCCGGCCGACGGGCAGCAGCACGACCGCGCCCGCCACCGCCGCGACGACCGCCGCCGCGACCAGCGGCTTCGTCGCGGCGTGCGCCCAGACCTCCCGCACGCCGAACCCCTTCTCCGCCACCGCGACCACGGGCTCGGCCGAGGCCAGGTCGAACCCGGCGGGCAGCGGCACGAGCGGGATCCGGGTCAGCAGGCCGTCCACGGCGGCGAGGTCGTCGAACCCGCGCACGCACCGGGCGCACTCCCGCGCGTGCCGCACGATCCGCTTGCGCCACAACGCGCCGGGCCGCCCGTCCCAGCCCGCGAGCACCGCGGCCAGGTCACCGCAGCGGGGTCCGGCGAGCACGCGCACGACCACCCGCGCGCCTTCGAGCTGCGCCTTCATCCGCTGCACCCGCACGGCGGCGTGCTGCGGGGTGAGGTCGAGCGCCTCCGCCAGCTCGGCACGGGTGATCCGGCCGACCTGCTCCATCCACCACAGCGACAGCAGCTCGCGCTCGTCGTCGCCGATCCACCGCGTGGCCGCGACGACCTCCCGGCGCTGACCGGTGAGCCGCAACCGCGTGATGGCGAGGTCGGCGAAGTCCGCGCCCGGGTCGGCGAGGTCGGCCGGCTCCGCGTCGGCCAGCGGCGGCCGGCCGCGGTGGTGGTCGCGGACCTGGTTCATCGCGATGGCCAGCAACCACGACCGGAACGCCTCGGGTCGGCGGAGCCCCGCCAGCCCGTTGAGCGCGCGGAGCATGGTCTCCTGCACCACGTCGTCGGTGTCCGGGTGGCCGGACAGCGCGTGGCCGACCACGTTGTAGACCAGCGGCAGGTAGGCCGCCACCAGCGCGTCCAACGCGCCGGGCTCGCCCCGCTGCGCGGCGGTCACCGCCGCGGCGTCCCCTGGTGTGCGCATACCGCTCCCCTCGGCCGAGTCGGGCTTACCCACCGGAGACGATCGGACGGCCACACGATAACGAGAATCAGGCGGCGAGCACGGAAGCCGCCATGCCGATCAACGCGGCGCCGCACAACCGCTCGAACACCGGCCGGACCCGGGGCCGCGCGAGCAGCGCCGCGAGCCGCCCCGCCAACGGCACCACCACGGCCCAGAAGCACGCGAAGACGCCCACCGCCACCGCCGACAGCAGCGCGGCCTGCGGCAGCGGCGGCGCGGCCGGGTCCATGGCCTGCGGGACGAGGCTGAGGAACAGCAGCATCACCTTGGGGTTGAGCAGGTCGCACAGCACGCCGCGCAGGAACAGCGACCGGTCCGACCGGGGCGCGCGGGCGATCGGCCCGCCCGCCCGCGCCGCCCGCAACGTCGTCACGCCCAGGTACGCCAGGTACAGCGCGCCCACCGCCTTGACCGCCAGCAACGCCGCCGGGGCCGCCGCGACCAGCGCGGACAGCCCGGCGGTGGCCAGCGCGGCGTGCACCAGCAGCCCGGTCACCACGCCCGCGGCGGTCACCGCGCCGTACCGCACGCCGCGCACCGCGTTGCCGGTGACCAGCACGAAGTCCGGGCCGGGCACGACGGTGATGACCACCAGGGCGAGCAGGAAGGAGGTCCAGGCAATGTGCACGGCGGCATCCTCGGCCACGAGTTCGGGTGCGTGCCACCGGACGACTACCGTGTTCGGTTGTGAGCGAGACAGCCGAACTGGATTCGGTCGACTGGCTGATCCTGGAGGCGTTGCAGAACGACGCGACGCTGCCCAACCGGAGCCTGGCCGAGCAGGTCGGCATCGCGCCGTCGACGTGCCTGCACCGCGTCCGCCGGCTGCGTGAACTGGGCGTGATCACGGGGTTCCACGCGGTGGTCGACCCCCGCACCACGGGCCTGCCGCTGGAGGCCGTCGTGTCCGTCAACGTCCGCCCGCACACCAGGCCGGTGGTGGCCGCGTTCCGGCGGTTCGTGATGGCGCAGCCGGAGACCCGGTCGTTGTTCCACGTCAGCGGCCAGGCGGACTTCCTCGTGCACATCGCCGTGGCGGACAGCACCCACCTCCAGGCGTTCCTGATGGACAAGATCGCCTCGCGCGCGGAGGTGCGGAACCTGACCAGCTCGGTGGTGCTGGAGCGGGTCGAGACCCGCGCGCTCACGCCGCCCGACGACCGGCGCCCCACCCACCGCAGGCGGCGCGTATAGATTGCCGCGCATGGACCCAGACGAGTTCCGCCGGATCGGCCACGAGGTGATCGACTGGATCGCCGACTACCGCTCGCGCGTCGAGGGCCTCCCCGTCAGGTCGCCGGTCGAGCCGGGTTGGGTCCGGTCACAGCTCGCCGGGCTGCCCGAGCGGGGCGAGGGGTTCGACGGCCTGCTCGCCGACCTCGACCGGGTCGTGCTGCCCGGCACCACGCACTGGCAGCACCCGGGGTTCTTCGCCTACTTCCCGGCCAACGCGTCCCTGCCGTCGGTGCTGGGCGACCTGCTCTCGTCGGGCCTGGGTGTGCAGGGCATGCTGTGGTCCACCTCGCCCGCCGCGACCGAGGTCGAGCAGCACCTGATGGACGAGCTGGTCGGGGCGATGGGCCTGCCGTCGTCGTTCGTGGGCGGCGGCGTCATCCAGGACACCGCGTCGTCGGCGGCGCTGGTCGCCACGCTCGCCGCCCTGCACCGCGCGTCGGGCGGCAAGTGGCGGCAGGCCGGGGTGGACGGCGCCGAGACGGTGTACGTGTCCTCGCAGACCCACTCGTCCCTCGAACGGGCCGCGCGCATGGCCGGGCTCGGGGAGCACGCCGTGCGCGCCATCGGGGTGGACTCCCGCCTCGCCCTGCGCGTGGACGAGCTGGCCTCGCACATCCGGGCCGACGTCGAGGCCGGGCGGCGGCCGGTCATGGTGTGCGCGACCGTCGGCACGACCGGCACGGGCGCGGTGGACCCGGTCCGCGAGATCGCCGCGCTGTGCGCCGAGCACGGCATCTGGCTGCACGTGGACGCCGCCTGGGCCGGCCCCGCCGCCCTGTGCCCGGAGTTCCGCGGCCTGTTCGACGGCGTGGAGCTGGCCGACTCGTTCACCGCGAACGCGCACAAGTGGATGCTGACCGCGTTCGACCTGTCCCTGTTCTGGACGGCCCACCCGGACGTGCTGGTGGACGCCCTCACCATCCTCCCGGAGTACCTGCGCAACACGGCGACCGAGTCGGGCGCGGTCACCGACTACCGCGACTGGCAGATCCCTCTGGGCCGCCGCTTCCGGGCGTTAAAGCTGTGGTCGGTGCTGCGCTGGTACGGCCTGGAAGGGGTGCGGGAGCACCTGCGCGGCCACGTGGAGCTGGCCACGCTGCTCGAATCGTGGGTCGAGGCGTCCGACGACTGGGAGCTGGTCGTGCCGCGCTCGCTGTCCCTGGTCACCCTCGCCCACCGCGACGGCGACGCCGCCACCCGCGCCGCGATGGACCGCGTCAACGCCGAGGGCAGCGCCTTCGTCACCCACACCGTCGTGCACGGCCGGTTCGCGATCCGCGTCGCGATCGGCGCGGAAGCCACCCGCGAGCACCACGTCCGAGCGCTGTGGGACGCGCTGCGGGTCAAGGGTTGATCAGCGTGGTGAGATCGACCTCGACCGGGAACGGACTGGGGACCTCGATCTTCGCCGTGCCCCGCGCGACTTCCTTGTACTGCCCGCCGACCAGGTCGAACGCCGTGAGCGTGATCGGTTCGTCGAGTTCGACCAGCCAGTAGTGCGGGATACCGACCTTGGCGTACTCCATGGGTTTGAACATGCGGTCCGTGCGGCGCGTCCCGGGCGACACGATCTCCACCGCCAGCCGCAGGTCTTCGGGCAGGAACCGCTTCGGGTGCTGCCAGTAGCGCTCGGCCGAGACGACCACCACATCGGGCGCCCGCACCGTGAGCGGCGGTCCGGCGTCGATCAGCACATCGACGTCGAGCACTGCCACCACCTCGGCGGGCAACTGCTCCTTGAGCGAACTCCGCAGGTTCGCCATGGCGACCTGGTGCTTGGGTGCCGGTTTCGGGGCCACGAGCAGGATCCCTTCGACCAGCTCGACGTGGTGCGACTCGTACTCGGGCAGCGCGTCCCACTCCTCCAGCGTGAGCAAGTGGTCAGGCCAGGGCATTGCGCTCATCGCGACCCACCTCCCGTGACGCGCTCCGTCGTCGCACAACGTAGCCGATCGATTACAGGACCCGGAGCAGGCCCTCCTGCACCACGGTAGCCACCAGTTGCCCGTCGTGGCTGTAGAAGCGGCCCGTCGCGAGGCCGCGCGCCCCCGACGCGGAGGGCGACGCGCAGTCGTAGAGGAACCACTCGTCGGCCCGGAACCGGCGGTGGAACCACATCGCGTGGTCCAGGCTCGCGCCGAGCACCTTGTCCGTGCCCCAGTACACGCCGTGCCGGACCAGGACCGAGTCCAGCAACGTCATGTCCGACGCGTAGGCCAGCACGCACACGTGCAGCAGGTCGTCATCGGGCAGCTTGCCGTCCGCCCTCATCCACACCTGGCTGCGCGCCTCGCCCGGCCCGTCCTCGCGGGCCCGCCACGGCGGCTCGGTCACGTACCGGATGTCGATCGGCCGGGGCAGCCGGGCCATGCCGACCTTCTCCAGGTACCCGGCCGCGGACTCGGCGTAGGTGGGCAGCGAGGTCGGCGGCGGCACGGACGGCATCGGCTCCTGGTGGTCCAGGCCCGGCTCGTCGAGCTGGAACGACGCCGACAGGGTGAAGATCGCCTTGCCGTGCTGGATGGCCACCACGCGACGGGTGGTGAAGGACCGCCCGTCACGCACGCGGTCCACCTCGTACACGATCGGGACGCTCGGGTCACCGCCGCGGATGAAGTACGAGTGCAGCGAGTGCACCCGGCGCTCGGGCGGGACGGTGCGGCCGGCCGCGACCAGGGCCTGACCCGCGACCTGGCCCCCCGCCCCCCCGCGCGGGGGGGGGGGGGGGGCGCGCGCCGCCCGTGGGGGGCGCGGCGCGCGGGGGGCGGGGGGGGCGCGGCGGGGGGGGTGGCCCGCCCACCACCGCCGGGGGCCACGGGCGCATACTGCCCATGTCGGGTTTGGCGGGGGGGGCGGCGGCGGGCGACACACCGCGGAAGATGTCCTCCTCGATGCGCTCCAGGTCGAGCAGCGCGACGAGGCGGTCGAGCACGGGCTGCCCGTGCGGCACGCCGTCGGGGTCCAGCGGAACGTCCGAGAACTCGGCGGTCGCCGCGGCGCGGGCAGCCTCGGTCACGTCATCTCCTAAGCGTGGTCGTCCTCCCCCAGGCGGTGCACCCGGATGAGGTTCGTGGAGCCGATCGTGCCGGGCGGCGAGCCCGCCACGACCACCACGAGGTCGCCCGGCTGGTACCGGCCGATGTCGATCATCGACATGTCCACCTGGCGGACCATCTCATCGGTCGAGTCCACCTTAGGCACCAGGAACGTCTCGGTGCCCCAGGTGAGAGAAAGCTGACTGCGCACGCTGGGCTCCGGCGTGAAGGCCAGCAGCGGCAGCGGCGTGTGCAGGCGGGCCAGCCGCCGGACGGTGTCACCGGACTGGGTGAACGCGACCAGCGCCTTCGCGTTGAGCCGCTCCCCGATGTCCCGCGCCGCGTACGAGATCACGCCGCGCTTGGTGCGCGGGACGTGGGTCAGCGGCGGGACCACGGTGGACTCGGTCTCCACGGCCTCGATGATGCGGCCCATGGTCTTGACCGACTCGATGGCGTAGCGGCCGACCGACGTCTCGCCGGAGAGCATCAACGCGTCCGCGCCGTCGAGCACGGCGTTGGCGACGTCCGAGGTCTCGGCGCGGGTCGGCCGGGAGTTGGTGATCATCGAGTCGAGCATCTGGGTCGCCACGATGACCGGCTTGGCGTTCTCGCGGGCGATCTGGATGGCCCTCTTCTGCACCAGCGGCACGTGCTCCAGGGGCAGCTCGACGCCCAGGTCGCCGCGGGCGACCATGACGCCGTCGAAGGCGAGGACGATCGCCTCGAGGTTGTCCACCGCCTCCGGCTTCTCGATCTTGGCGATGACCGGCTTGCGCCCGTGGCCGACGCGGTCCATCACCTGGTGGACCAGGTCGATGTCCGCGGGCGAGCGCACGAACGACAGGGCGATGAAGTCCACGCCCAGGTTGAGGGCGAACTCCAGGTCCTCGATGTCCTTCTCGGACAGCGCGGGCACGGACACGTCCATGCCGGGCAGCGAGAGGCCCTTGTTGTTGCTGACGGGGCCGCCCTCGGTCACCTCGCAGACCACGTCCGGCCCGTCGACCTCGGTGACCGTGAGGCCCACCTTGCCGTCGTCCACCAGCAGCCGGTCGCCGACCTTGGCGTCCTGCGCGAGCTGCTTGTAGGTCGTGGAGACCCGGTCGTGGGTGCCCTCGACGTCCTCGACGGTCACCCGGACGATGTCACCGGTGCGCCACTCGACGGGCCCGTGGGCGAACCGGCCGAGGCGGATCTTCGGTCCCTGCAGGTCGGCCAGGATGCCCACCGCGCGGCCCGAGGCGTCGGCCGCCGAGCGGACCAGGTCGTAGACCTGCTTGTGATCTGCATGGCTGCCGTGGCTGAAGTTCATCCGGGCCACGTCCATGCCGGCCGCTACCAGCTCGTTGACCTTGTCCTCGGTCGCGGTGGCAGGACCAAGCGTACAGACGATCTTCGCGCGTCGACTCACGTCTCAGCAGCGTAGTCCCTGTCACTGGACCGATCAGGATGTACCGGGGGGTAATCTCCGCGAAACAGGCAGAATCTGCCCGGTGGGAGTCAGAATCCTTCCGTTCGTGGTCGCGGCGTTGCTGAGCGTCATCGTCCTGTTCACCCCCGCGTCAGGTGTCCCCTCCGCCCCACCGGGCACCGACAAGGTGGTGCACTTCCTGCTGTTCGCCCTGCTCACAGCCACCGGCCACTACGCCGGACTGCCGCTCAACCGCCTCGCCGCGGGCCTGGCCGGTTACGCCGCGGTCTCGGAAGTGTTGCAGTGGCTCATCACCGCCCTGGGCCGCAGCGGCGACCTCCTCGACGCCCTGGTCGACCTCGCCGGCATCGCCCTCGCCTACCTCATCGCCCGCAGGACCACCCGCCGACCAACCACCAGACCCCACCACCCCGACCACTGAGCCGAGCCGCCACCGGCTGCCACCACCAGTGCTCGGGACACTTCCCGACACGAGGGTTCCGTGTCATCCCGCCGACCTGGCGCAGCCCTACCGCGCGTGTCAAGGGGGCACTCCCGGCCCTACCCGCACCTGACGCTGGAACCGCCCCCTTGACACGTGCGGTAGCCCTCGTGGAGGTCGGCGGGATGACACGAAACCCGACCCACCACCCAACCGCACCGAACCACCAAACCCCGTCATCCTGCTGATCTGCCCGTCCGGCGAGGACTCTTTCGATCTTTTGATCTCTTGACTCCCGGCCCCCTCAACCCCACCTCACCGGAACCCGACCTCGCTCAACCCCACGTGATCCGCGCACCAGTCCACGAGCGGCGTCACCTCGCGCCACCCCTTCCGCACCCGCTCCAAGCACCCGGGCTCGTGCAGCACGTCGTCCGGCGGCCACACTTTCGCCACGTACACCCGCTTGTGCTTGAGCAACTCGATCCGCGGGTGCTCCGGATCAACCCCCCGCGGCGCGCGCTTCAGCTTGTCGCCCCGCAACTCCCAGCCGCCCTTGACGAGCTTCGCGAGCACCTTCTCCAACGCCCGCCCGCGCACCTCGTCCGCCACCGACTCCCGGTACCGCGCGAGCTGGTCGGACGCCATCGCGAACGACCCGCCGGCCACGAACAGACCTTCGGTCCCGATCTGCACGTAGTGCGCGCCACCGCCCCGACCGAGTTCCACCACACCGCCGCAGTGGTTCTTGTACGGCGTCTTGTCCTTGCTGAACCGCACGTCGCGATAGGGCCGGAAGACCTTCCCCCGCCCGAACTCCGGCTCCAGCGCGGCGAGCAGGGCCTCCATCGGCGCGCGGACGTCGCGCTGGTAGACGTGCTTGTGGTCGTCCCAGTACGCCTTCGAGTTGTCGGCGACGAGCCCGTCGTAGAAGTCGATGGCGTGCTCGCCGAAGCCGCTGAATTCCACGACGCCCAGCTTACTTTCGCGCCCTCACCCCCACCTCCACGCGATCGTCCCCACCTCCACGCGATCGTCCCCACCTCAACCCGCCCCCACGTCAACCCGTTCCCCCGCCTCCACCCGATCGCCGACTCCCCCTGTTCCGCACCCACCTCCCCGCGTTCGTCCATTCGTGGCACATTGGAACGCCCTATCGCAACGCATCACCGCGCCGTCACGTTCTGTGCATAATCGGCCGGGTGGGTAGGAAATCGGCGCTGGCCGGGTGGCTGCGCGAGCTGGACGCGGAGGACATCCGGGACATCCTGGCGCTGCGCAAGGACGCCGCCGACCGCCGCCCCCACTCCCTGCGGGCGTTGGCGGACGAGCTGACCACGACGGCCTCGCTGCGGGCCGCGGTCGACGGCCTCGACCAGGCGTGCCGGGACGTGCTGGACACCGTGGTGCGGCTCGGCGACGAGGCCCGGGTGGACGTCCTCGCGGAACGGTTGCGGTGCCACGGGAAGGCGGCGCGGGCCGAGCTGAAGCGGACCCTGGGGCGGTTGCGGGCCACCGCGCTGGTGTGGCCGGCGAACGGGCGGCTGGTCAGCTCGCCGGGCCTGCGGCCGCTGGAGGAGGAGCCGCCGCGCCGCATCACGCCCGCGCCCCGCGCGCCGCGCCGGGTGCCGCAGCACCGGGGTTTCGCCGACCGGGCCGCGACCACGGCCGCGACGTCCACTGTGGACGGCGTGACCCGCCTGGTGGACCTGTGCGACGTGGAACAGGTGGCGTGCCGCACCGGCGTCGGGCTGCGCGAGCTGCGGCGGCTGGCGGGCGTGCTGCGGGCCGACGAGGCGCGGGCGCGGTTGTGGGTCGGGTTGGCGGTGGAGGCGCGCCTGCTCGCCGTGGACGACGGCAGGCTGGTGCCGACCACCCGGGCGGACGCGTGGCGCGCCTCGGCCCCCGCGGACCGGCTGACGGACCTGGCGCGCGCGTGGCCGCGCATGACGTGGGCGCCGGGGAAGCTGCGGCCCGCACCGGCCGAACCGTCCTCGTCGGACGGGGGCGAGCGGACCAGGCGCGGCCTGCTGGAGCGGTACGCGCTGCTGGGCGAGGACGAGGCGTACGAGCACCGGCACGAGGTCGTGGCGGACCTGGCGTGGACGCGGCCCGCCACGCACGGTCGGGCGGCCACCGAGGCGGCGTTGGCGGAGGCCGAGTCCGTGGGGCTGGTGGCGCTGGGCTCGGCGACCGCCCTGGGGCGCGCGGTGCGGGACGGCCGGGTGGCGGAGGTGGCGTGCCGGTTCGTGCCGCCCGCCGCGACGACGGCCCACCTGCGGCCGGACCTGACCGCCGCGGTGGCCGGGTTGCCGTCGCGCGAGCTAAGCGAGGTGCTGGACCTGGTCGCCGACGGCACGGCGGGCGGGTGGCGGTTCACCGGGGCGAGCGTGCGGCGGGCGTTGGACGCGGGGCACGAGCCGGACGCGGTGCTGGCGCGGTTGGCGGAGGTGGCCGAGCACGGCGTGCCGGCGACGTTGGAGCACCTGGTGCGGGAGGTGGCCCGGCAGCACGGGCGGATCACCGTGACCGCGGTGGCGTGCTGCGTGCGGGCCGAGGACCCGGTGCTGCTGAACGAGATCGCCGCGCACCGGTCGCTGGCGCAACTGTCGTTGCAGCCGCTGGGTCCGACCGTGCTGGCGTCGGCGAAGCCGGCCGAGGAGACGCTGGCGCTGCTGCGGGCCGCGGGCTACGCGCCGACCACGTCGGCGGCGGACGGCTCGTCCGTGCTGGAACGCGTCCCGCGCCGCCGGGTGGAGCCGCCCCCGCCGCGGGGCGCGACCGGCGGCCGGCCGCTGCCGTTGAGCGAGCACGAGCTGGGCCGGCTCGCGACGGCGCTGGTGGAGCGGGAACGGCCGCGGCCGAAGTTCGTGCTGCCGCCGGCCTCGTCGCAACGGGTGGGCGCGGCGCGGCTGCTGCGGGACCAGTCGCTGGTGCTGCGCGACTCGGAGGTCGTGCTGCTGGCCGACGCGCTGGTCAGCCGGACGTCGGTGGAGATCGCCGTGGCGAACGGCCCGCGCAGCACCGTGCGGCACGTGATCACCCCGGTGGACCACGCCGCGGGCAACCTGAAGGCGAACTGCGCCCCGCGCGGCGAGCACCGCGAGTTCCCGGTCAGCCGCATCCGCTCCGTCCGCGCGGTGACCGGGGTCTGACCCCCACGGCCGACCCGACCGAAAAGGCCGCCCCGACGTCGTTGTCGGGGCGGCCGGGCATCCAGCGAACAGCGGTCCTCAGGGGGCGGTCACACCACCGCGAGCGGCAGCATGGTGGGGATCACCGGGGACGGCAGGTCGGACGAGCCGGTGAGGTACCGGTCCACCGCGTTGGCCACCGACCGGCCCTCCGCGATCGCCCACACGACCAGCGACGCACCCCGGTGCGCGTCACCGCAGACGAACACGCCGGGCGCCTGCGTCTGCCAGTCCGAGCCGCACGAGATGGTGCCGCGCGGGGTGAGCCGGAGCCCGAGCCCGTCCAGCAGCGGCATGTGCTCGACGCCCTCGAAGCCGATGGCCAGCAGCACCAGGTCCGCCGGCAGCACCTCGACCTCCTCCGACGTCGGCACGACCTGCCGCCGCCCGGAGGCGTCCTTCTCCACCCGCACCTTGCGCAGCTGGATCTGCCGCACGTGCCCGGACTCGTCGCCGAGGAACTTCTCCACCGCGACCGCGAACTTCCGCTCGCCCGCCTCCTCGTGCGCGGGGTAGGTGCGCAGGATCCACGGCCACACCGGCCACGGCGACCGCTCGTCGTCCCGGGTGGACGGCGGCATCGGGTACTGGTCGAGCTGCAGCACGGACGCCGCGCCCTGCCGCGAGGCGGTGCCGTAGCAGTCCGCGCCGGTGTCGCCGCCGCCGATGATCACGACGTGCTTGCCGGCCGCGTCGATCGCGGGCGGGCCGTCGCCCTCGCACGCCCGGTTCGCCGGCACCAGGTGCTCCATGGCGAGGTGGATGCCCCGCAGGTCGCGGCCGGGCGTCGTGGTGTCGTCGCGACCGCGCAGCGCGCCCACCGCGAGCACCACCGCGTCGAACCGCGAGCGCAGGTCCTCCACCGTCAGGTCCACGCCGACCTCGCAGCCGGTGACGAACTTCGTGCCCTCCTTGCGGAGCTGCGCGAGCCGCCGGTCGAGGACCTTCTTCTCCATCTTGAACTCGGGGATGCCGTAGCGGAGCAGCCCGCCGAGCCGGTCGTCCCGCTCGAACACGGTCACCTCGTGCCCGGCGCGGGTGAGCTGCTGGGCCGCCGCCAGCCCGGCCGGGCCGGAGCCGACGACCGCCACCTTGCGGCCCGACGACACCTGGGCCTGCGTGGGCGTCACGAGCCCCTGCTCCCAGGACACGTCGGCGATGGCCTGCTCGACCCGCTTGATCGCGACCGGGCCGCCCGCGTCGTGGCTGATCGACAGCACGCACGCGGCCTCGCACGGCGCGGGGCACAGCCGGCCGGTGAACTCGGGGAAGTTGTTCGTCGCGTGCAGCCGGTCCGACGCGGTCTCCCAGTCGCCCCGGCGCACCAGGTCGTTCCACTCGGGGATCAGGTTGCCCAGCGGGCACCCGGCCGACCCGGAGTGGCAGAACGGGATGCCGCAGTCCATGCACCGCGTGGCCTGCGTGCGCACCTCCGCCTCCCGCTGCTCGGCGGGGACGTCGAGGTACACCTCGTTCCAGTCGTTGAGCCGCTCGGCCGCGGGCCGCTTCTTCGCGTCGGCGCGCGAGTGCTTGAGGAAACCGTACGGGTCAGCCACGGGAAGCCTCCATGATCGCCTGGTCGACGTCCCTGCCCTCCGCGCGGGCGAGCCTCATCGCTTCGAGCACGCGCTGGTAGTCGCCGGGCATGACCTTGGTGAACGACGCGGAACGCCGGGGCCAGTCGCCGAGCAGCGACGCGGCCACCGCCGAACCGGTGAGCTGGTGGTGGCGCTCGACGACCTCGCGCAGCCAGCGCAGGTCGTCCGCGCCGGGCCGCTGGAGCTCGACCATGGCGGTGTTGACCGCCGCCGGGTCGAGGTCGAGCACGTACGCGATGCCGCCGGACATGCCCGCGGCGAGGTTGCGGCCGGTCGGCCCGAGCACCACGGCCCGGCCGCCGGTCATGTACTCGAACGCGTGGTCGCCGACGCCCTCGGCCACGGCCAGCGCGCCCGAGTTGCGCACGCAGAACCGCTCGCCGACCCGCCCGCGCAGGAAGATCTCGCCGGACGTGGCGCCGTAGCCGATCACGTTGCCCGCGATGACCTGCCGCTCGGCCGCGAACGGCGCGTCGGGGTGCGGGCGGACGATGATCCGGCCGCCGGACAGGCCCTTGCCGACGTAGTCGTTGGCGTCGCCGATCATCTCCAGCGTGATGCCGCGCGGGATGAACGCGCCCAGCGACTGGCCGGCCGAGCCGGTGAACGTCACGTGGATCGTGTCGTCGGGCAGGCCGTCGCCGCCGAACCGCCGCGTGACCTCCGCGCCGAGCAGCGTGCCGACGGTGCGGTTGACGTTGCGCAGCGGCAGTTCCAGCCGCACCGGGCGGGCGTCGTTGAGCGCCGCGTCGGCGAGCTGGAGCAGCGTGCGGTCCAGCGCCTGGGCCAGGCCGTGGTCCTGCTCGCGGACCTTGCGCTTGGCCGTGCGGTACGGCGTCTCGGGCACCTCGAACACCGGGGTCAGGTCGAGCCCGGCCGCCTTCCAGTGCTCGATCGCCTCGTCGGTCTTGAGCAGCTCGGCGTGGCCGACGGCCTCGTCGATGGTGCGGAAGCCCAGCGACGCCAGCAGCTCCCGGACCTCCTGCGCCACGAAGTGGAAGAAGTTCACCACGTGGTCGACCTGGCCGGTGAAGCGCTTGCGCAGCTCCGGGTTCTGGGTGGCGATGCCGACCGGGCAGGTGTCCAGGTGGCAGACGCGCATCATGATGCAGCCCTGGACGATCAGCGGCGCGGTCGCGAAGCCGAACTCCTCCGCGCCCAGCAGCGCGGCCACCACCACGTCCCGGCCGGTGCGCATCGCGCCGTCGACCTGCACGGTGATGCGGTCCCGCAAACCGTTGAGCAGCAACGTCTGCTGGGTCTCGGCGAGGCCGATCTCCCACGGCGTGCCCGCGTGCTTGAGCGAGTTGAGCGGCGACGCGCCGGTGCCGCCGTCGTGGCCGGAGATCAGCACCACGTCCGCGTGCGCCTTCGCCACGCCCGCCGCGACCGTGCCGACGCCGACCTCGCTGACCAGCTTCACGTGCACGCGGGCCTGCTCGTTGGCGTTCTTCAGGTCGTGGATGAGCTGCGCCAGGTCCTCGATCGAGTAGATGTCGTGGTGCGGCGGCGGCGAGATCAGGCCGACGCCCGGCGTGGAGTGCCGGGTCCGGGCGATCCACGGGTACACCTTGTACCCGGGCAGCTGGCCGCCCTCGCCGGGCTTCGCGCCCTGCGCCATCTTGATCTGGATGTCGCTCGCGTGCACCAGGTACTCGCTGGTGACGCCGAACCGGCCGGACGCGACCTGCTTGACCGCGCTGCGCCGCTCCGGGTCGTACAGGCGCTCCGGGTCCTCGCCGCCCTCGCCGCTGTTGGACCGGCCGCCGAGCCGGTTCATCGCGATGGCCAGCGTCTCGTGCGCCTCCGCCGAGATCGACCCGTAGGACATCGCGCCGGTGTTGAACCGCTTGACGATCGAGGAGACCGGCTCGACCTCGTCGATCGGGACCGGCGTGCGGCCCTCGGTGCGGAACTCGAACAGGCCCCGCAGCAGGCCGCCCTGGCGGGCGAGCCGCTCGACCTCGTCGGTGTAGCGGCGGTAGACCTCTTCGCGCCCGGTCTTCGTGGCGTGCTGGAGCAGGAACACCGTCTCCGGGGTGAACAGGTGCAGCTCGCCCTCGCGGCGGTAGGCGTACTCGCCGCCCACCTCCAGCCGGCGGTGCACCCGGTCGGTCGGGTTGTCCGGGTGGGCGCGGCGGTGGCGCAGCGCCACCTCCTCCGCCAGCACGTCCAGGCCCGCGCCGCCGAGTTTGGACACCGTGCCGGTGAAGTACTCGTCCAGCAGCTCCCTGGACAGGCCGACGGCCTCGAACACCTGGGCCGCCGTGTACGCGCCGACGGTCGAGATGCCCATCTTGGACATGATCTTCAGCGTGCCCTTGACCAGCGCCGTCACGTAGTTCCGCACGGCCTTGCGCGGTTCGATGCCGGTCACCGCGCCGGTGCTGATCATGTCTTCGATCGTCTCGAACGCCAGGTACGGGTTCACCGCGGCGGCGCCGTAGCTCAGCAGCGCGGCGACGTGGTGCACCTCGCGGGCGTCGCCGGTCTCCACGACCAGCGCCACGCGCAGCCGCTCCTTGGTGCGCACCAGGTGGTGGTGCACCGCGGAGACCAGCAGCAGCGACGGGATCGGCGCCATCCGGTGGTCGGAGTCGCGGTCGGACAGCACGAGCGTGCGCGCGCCGTTCGCGATGGCCTCGGACGCCTCGCGGCGCACGCGCTCGATCGCGGCGGCCAGCGCCGGCCCGCCGCCGTCCACTTCGTACAGTCCGGACAGGACGGTGCAGGCGAAGCCCGGCAGGTCGCCGTCGTCGTTGATGTGGATGAGCTTGGCCAGCTCGTCGTTGTCGATGACCGGGTACGCCAGCTTGATGTGCCGGCAGCTCACCGGTCCCGGCTCCAGCAGGTTCTGCTCCGGGCCCATCACCCGCGACACGCTCGTGACGATCTCCTCGCGGATCGCGTCCAGCGGCGGGTTGGTGACCTGGGCGAAGTTCTGCACGAAGTAGTCGTAGAGCAGCCGGGAGCGCTGCGACAGCGCCGCCACCGGGGTGTCGGTGCCCATGGAGCCCAGCGGTTCCGCGCCCGCGACGGCCATCGGCGCGAGCAGGACCCGCAGCTCCTCCTCGGTGTAGCCGAATGTGAGCTGCCGCCGCACCACGGACTCGTGGCTCTGCACCACGTGCTCGCGGTCGGCCAGGTCGGCCAGCTCCAGCAGGCCGGCGTGCAGCCACTCGTCGTAGGGCTGCTCCTCGGCGAGCGCCGCCTTGACCTCGTCGTCCTCGACCAGGCGACCCTCGACCGTGTCGACCAGGAACATCCGGCCGGGCTGCAACCGGCCCTTGGCCACGACCTGGTCGGGCGGCACGTCGAGCACGCCGGTCTCCGAGGCGAGCACCACGCGGCCGTCGGCGGTCTGCCACCAGCGGGCCGGGCGCAGGCCGTTGCGGTCCAGCACCGCGCCGACCAGCGAGCCGTCGGTGAACGTCACGCACGCCGGGCCGTCCCACGGCTCCATCAGGCTGGCGTGGAACTCGTAGAACGCGCGGCGCTTCGGGTCCATGGAGGTGTGGTTCTCCCACGCCTCCGGGATCATCATCAGCACCGCGTGCGGCAGGCTCCGGCCGCCCAGGTGCAGCAGCTCCAGCACCTCGTCGAAGCTCGCCGAGTCGGAGCCGTCGGGGTGGCAGATCGGGAACAGCCGGGTCAGGTCGCCCGGGATGAGGTCGGAGGCCAGCAGCGCCTCGCGGGCCCGCATCCGGTTCCGGTTGCCCCGGACCGTGTTGATCTCGCCGTTGTGGGCGACGTACCGGAACGGGTGCGCCAGCGGCCACGACGGGAACGTGTTGGTCGAGAAGCGGGAGTGGACCAGGGCGATGGCGCTGGCCAGCCGCTCGTCGCGCAGGTCCGGGAAGAACGCGGGCAGCTGGCCCGTGGTCAGCATGCCCTTGTAGACGATGGTCCGGGACGACAGCGACGGGAAGTAGGTGCCGACGCCCGCCGTCGCGCTCTCGTGCTCCACGCGCTTGCGCAGGGCGAACGTGAGGCGGTCCAGCTCGACGTCGCGCGCGTCGCTCCCGGCCGCCCGCACCAGCAGCATCGCGAAGTGCGGCATCACCGACCGGGCGGTCGGTCCCACGCCGGCGTGGTCGGGCGCGGTGGGCACGTCCCGCCAGCCCAGGACCTCCAGGCCCTCCTCGGCGGCGACCCGCTCGGCCAGCTCGACGGCCTTCGCCCGGTCCTCCGCCTCGGCGGGCAGGAAGGCGATGCCGGCCGCGTACGCGCCCGCCTCGGGCAGCTCGAAGTCGAGCACGTCCCGCAGGAACGCGTCGGGCAGTTGCAGCAGGATCCCGGCGCCGTCGCCGCTGGTCGGCTCCGCGCCCGCGGCGCCGCGGTGTTCCAGGTTGGCCAGCGCGGTGAGCGCGTCGACGACGATGTCGTGCGAGCGCCGGCCCTTGATGTCGGCGACCATCGCCACACCGCACGCGTCACGTTCCGCGGCGGGGTCGTAGAGCCCCTGCGGGGACGGGATGGCGGAGAAGATCACTGCGCAGACCTCCTTCGTCGTCCTTCGAGAGAACGAGTCCTCGTGTCCAGGTCCTGGAATCCGGGTGCTGGGCACGGGACGACGATGGCCCGCGTGTTGACGCGACTTTAACAGTCGCGAAACCGAACCACACCATCCTTTGGGTGATCTTGTCCGGTGACGGGTAACGATTCGGCCCGTCCGAGCGATACGCGGGCCGCCTTGTTACGCGTTGTTAAGCATAACCGAGCGAGGGCCGCCGCGCGCGTCGGTGAGAGCTTGCCGACACCGCTGACCACGGCGAACGCGCAGGTGAGCCCCCGTGCCGCCGCCTGGTGGGCGACGGCGACGGGGGCCCGGTGGCCGAACCGCCCCTGATCCGGGGGGCTCAGCGCGCGCCGGCGACCGCCGGTTCACGCTCGGTGACCGGTCCGTCACCGTGCTGGTGGTCGAGCAGGGCGTCCGCGTCCACCGACGAAGGGTTGTCCAGCACCTGGCGCAGCCGGTCGCGGTCCAACTGGCCCTGCCAGCGGGCCACCACGAGGGTGCCGACGCCGTTGCCGATGACGTTGGTGATCGCCCGCGCCTCGGACATGAACCGGTCGATGCCCACGATCAGCGCGATGCCGACCGCCGGGATCGCGCTGTTGCCCTCGAACGCGCTCAGCGAGGCGGCCAGCGTGACCAGGCCCGCGCCCGTGACGCCCGCCGCGCCCTTGCTGGCCAGCAGCATGAACAGCAGCAGCCCGATCTGCGTGCCCAGGCCCACGTCCGTGCCCGTCGCCTGGGCGATGAAGATCGCGCCCATGGTGAGGTAGATGCACGTGCCGTCGAGGTTGAACGAGTAGCCGGTCGGGATGGTGAGGCCGACCACGGACTTGTCCGCGCCCGCCGCCTCCAGCTTCACCAGCATCCGCGGCAGCACCGTCTCCGACGACGACGTGCCCAGCACGATCAGCAGCTCGTCCTTGATGTACCGGAGGAACTTGAAGATCGAGAACCCGGCGAACAGCGCCACCGCGCCCAGCACCAGCAGGACGAACAGCAGGCAGGTCGCGTAGAACGAGCCCATCAGCCACGCGAGCTTGCCCAGGATCGAGCCGCCGAACTTGCCGATCGTGTAGGCGATGCCGCCGAACGCGCCGATCGGCGCGGCGTACATGACGATCTTGATGACGCCGAACATGACCTTGGCGACCGTGTCCAGGGCCGACACGACCCGCTCGCCGCGCTTGCCCATGCCCGCCACGGCCACCGCGACCAGGATCGCCACCACCAGCACCTGGATGAGCTGCCCGTCGGTGAACGCGCTGAGGAACGACTTCGGCACCAGGCTGAGGACGAACCCGGTGACGCCGGTCTCGGCGGTCTTGGCGTCGGCCAGGGTCTTGTCCGCCGCGGCGTCGTTGATCGGGATCGACGCGCCGTGGTGGCCGGGCTGGACCAGGTTGACCACGACCAGGCCGATGGCCAGCGCGACCGTCGTCATCGCGGTGAAGTACAGGATGGTGCGCAGCGCCAGGCCGCCCGCCTTGGCCAGGTTGCCCAGGCCCGCGATGCCGACCACGACCGTGCAGAAGATCGTCGGCGCGATGACGACCTTCACCAGGGCGATGAACAGGTCGGCCAACCACTTCATGCCCGACGCCTGGGCGGGGAAGGCGTACCCGACGACCACGCCGAGCACGATCGACACCAGCACCCAGAAGTAGAGGTGCCGGTAGATCGGTTTGCGCTCCCGTGTTTGCGCGCTGACCACGTCTCCTCCAGGGGGACCGTTGGGGGTTGGTTGGTGATCCTGAGCACATGGCGTGAGCGCGACAAGGAGGTCGCCGGAAACTTCAGATCCCTCTGACGTAACACCGCGTTCACCCCGACGTGGGGCTACGCTGCGGTCCGTGCAGGTGTCCCGGCGCTCGGTGCTGCTGGCCGCGCTGGCGGCGGCCGTGCCCGCCTGCACGTCCACCACGACCCCGCGGCCGGCGGAGCTGGTCCTGGCGACCGGGCCGGACGGCGCGGTGTTCCGCGAGATCGGCGGCGCGCTGGCGCGGGCGCTGGCCGACGAGCTGCCCGCGACCCGGGTCGTGGAGCGGCAGACCGCGGCGTCGGTGGAGAACGTGCGGCTGCTGCGCGCGGGCGAGGTCCACCTCGGACTGTCCTCTTTGGATCCCCTGGTGGGCGCGGCGACGCTCAGCGCCGACGACCCGGGCGGGATCAGCGCCGTGGGCCGGCTCTACGACAGCTTCATGCAGGTCGCCGTGCCCGCCGGCTCGTCGCTGCGCACCTTGTCGGACCTGGCGGGCCGGACCGTCTCGTTCGGCCCGTCCGAGTCCGGCACCGAGTTCACCGCGACGCGGCTGCTGTCCCTGCTCGGGATCGAGGTCGACGCGCGGCGCATGGCCCACGCCGAGGCGGCCAGGCGGCTGGCGGCGGGCTCGCTGGACGCGGTGCTCGCGCTGACCGGCATCCCCACCCCGGCGATCACCGACGTCCTGCCGGGGTTCCCGCTGCGGCTGCTGGACCTGCCCGGCGAGGCAGAGGAGCTGGCGCGGGCCTACCCGGGCCCGTACGTGCCGGCCACCATCCCGGCCACGACCTACGCGGGCCTCGGGCCGTGCCACACGTTCGCCGTGCCCAACCTGCTGCTGGCCAGGTCCGGGCTGGACGCCGACGTGGTGGAGGTGGTGACCGGGACCGTGTTCACGCAGTCCGCCCGCATCGCCGCCGGGCACCCGGAGGCGAGCCGGATCAACGTGCGGACCGGGATCGCCACCGGGCAGGTGCCGCTGCACCGCGGCGCGGAGCGCTGGTTCCGGGCCGCGAAGCGCTGACCCGGTTCACGCGCTGAGGCGCACGACGGCGTCCAGGCCGTGCGGCTCGGCGGGCCGCAGGACCAGCTCGCCGCCGGCCGACGCGATCAGCTCGGCGCAGATGGCCAGGCCCAGGCCCGTGCCGGCGATGTTCTGGTGGCGCGGCGCGCGCCAGAACCGGCTCAGGGCGTTGGCGCGCTCCTGGTCCGTCAGGCCGGTGCCGTCGTCGGTCACGTGCAGCTCGACGCGACCCCCTTCGGCGGTCCCCCAGACCCGCACGCGGGTGCCGCCGGACAGGCGGATCGCGTTGCCGACCAGCTCGTCCAGCACGCTGCCCAGGCCGCCGGGCGGCTCCAGGACCCGCAGGCCGGGCGGGACGGCGACCTCCAGGACCATCCCGCCCGCCAACGCGCGCCACCCCGGGACGTGGGTGGCGAGCAGGTTGTCCACGTCGACCGGCTCGGCGGCGGAGGCGCTGTCCAGGCGCGTGGCGGCCAGCAGGGTGTCCAGGACGCGGCCCATCTCCTCGGCTTCGTCGACCGCGATGCGCTGCGCCTCCCGGCCCGCCTCGTCGGTGACGTGCGGCGCCAGGTTGTCGACCGCGAGCCGCAGGCTGGCCAGCGGGTTGCGCAGCTGGTGGGAGGCGTCCGAGACGAACGCGCGCTGGCGGCGCAGCGCCCGGCCCACGACGTCGACCATCGCGTTGAAGCTCGCGGCCAGCCGGCGCAGCTCGGGCGGGCCGCCGACCTCGTCGGCACGGGCGTCCAGCCGCCCGCCCGCCACGGCGGCGGTGGCCTCGTCCAGTGTGCGGACGGGGCGCAGCACCCAGCGCGACATCGGCCAGGCCACCGCGACCACGCCCAGCAGGGGGACGAGCCCGACCAGGGCCAGCACGCCCCACTGCCGCAGGATCCCGGCCCGGAGGCGGTCGGTCGGGGAGATGGTCACGACGGCCGCCACGACCTCGCTGTCCCGGCCCACCGGCTCGACCACGACCAGGTCCACCCGCTCCCACGGCCACACCGACTGGTCGGTCTCGCCGCGGTAGCCGCCGAACGCCGCCCGCAGCCCGACCTGGACGTTCGGGTCGTCCAGGGGGAACGGCCGCCGGGACGACTCGAGCACGGAGCCGTCCGTGCCGATCAGGGCGGCCGAGATGCCGTACAGCTCGTCGTAGCGGAACAGCTCCTCGCGCAGCGCGGTCAGCCGGCCCGACGCGAGGGCGTTCTCGGCCAGCGACGCGAACCGGCTGGCGTCGCCCAACCGGTCGAGGTAGGTCTCCTGGCCCTCCCGCTGCACCACCGCGAACGCGAGCGGCACGCCCAGGGCCGCCACCAGGGCGACCAGCAGCGGCACGAACAGGACCAGCAGGCGGCGCAGCACGCGGGGGCAACCTCCCGGGGGTGACGTGCGTCATACCGACCGCGGGCGTCCGCCCGCGGGGAAGGGGGAACCAGGATGCTACGCAAGGTTGCGGCGGTGCTGGCGGCGGTGACGGCGTTCGCCGTGGTCGCGCCGGTGACCGCGGTCGCGGCGCCCGCCGCCTGCGCGCCGGTCGCGTGGGGGTCTCTGCCGAAGACGGCGGACCAGACGACGACGGCGCTGCTGACGAACATCCGCGCCGGTCGGCAGGAGTGCTACGACCGGTTGGTGTTCGACTTCAGCGGGACGAACGACGGCTACACGGTGCAGTACGTGCCCGAGGTGACGCACGAGGGCTCGGGTGAGCCGGTGCCGCTGCGGGGCGGGGCGAAGTTGCAGATCACGGTGAACTCGCCGGCCTACGACGGGAACGGCGACCCGACCTACACCTACGCGAACGCGTCGGAGCTGGTGGACGTCACCGGCTACCAGACGTTCCGGCAGGTGGCGTGGGCCGGGTCGTTCGAGGGGCAGACGACGGTGGGGCTGGGCGTGCGCGCCCTGCTGCCGTTCCGGGTGTTCACGCTGCCCGGCCGGGTCGTGGTGGACGTCGCCCACACCTGGTGATCAGGGGTCCGGGGTGTGGGCCGCGACCCGGTAGCCCACGCCCCGGATCGTCTCGATGCGCAGCGCGTCGCCGAGCTTGCCGCGCAGGGCGGCGATGTGGGTGTCGAGGGTGCGTGACGGCGCTTCCCAGTGCGCCTGCCAGACCTGGTCGACGATGAGGTCCCGGCTGACCACCGTGCCCGCCCGGCCGACGAGCAGCGCCAACAGGTCGAACTCCTTGCGGGTCAGCGGCACGGGCTCGCCGTGCACGCGCGCCTCCCGGCCGGCCGGGTCCAGGGTGAGCGGGCCGAGCGTGACCTCGCGCTCCCGTTCGGCGGCGCGGGCGGCGCGGGTGCGCCGCAGGACCGCTTCGATGCGGGCGAGCAGCTCGGCGGTGCCGAAGGGCTTGACCACGTAGTCGTCCGCGCCGAGCCGCAGCCCGAGGACCCGTTCGCGCTCCTCGCCGCGCGCGGTGACGGTGATGATCGCGGTGCCGGGGCGGCGGCGCAGCTCGCGCAGCACGTCCAGGCCGTCCCCGTCGGGCAGGCCGAGGTCGAGCAGCACGACGTCGGCCGGTGGGGCGGTCACCGCGTCGGCGGCGGTGGCCACGCGGTGGACCTCGTAGCCGGCGTGCCGCAGTGCCGTGAGCAGGCCACGCGCCACCCGGTCGTCGTCTTCGACGACGAGGATGCGCACGGCGGGCTACGGGGCCGGCTTGTCGCCGGTGTCCGCGGGCCGGTCGGACTTGGTGTCGGGGACCGTGCTCCCCGCCGCGGCCGGACCGGTGTCGGGGACCGTGGTGCTCTCCGCGGCCGGGTCGGCGCCGCCGGCCGCCCCGGGGGGGCGGGGGGCCGGCGTGGGCGCGGGTCCGGCGGGGGCGACCCCGACCGATACAACCCGGCAGCGCCCGCGCTCGT
>NZ_JBHYXZ010000055.1:33942-49445 GCF_042752395.1 Actinosynnema sp. NPDC059335
GGGTCGCCCCGCCCGGGGCGGTCGGGGGGGGGGGCGGGGGGGTGCCCGGGGGGGGGGGGGCGGCGCCCCCGCCCCCCGCGCCGGACGGGGTGCCGGGCGACGCGTCGTCGCCGTCGGGCGACTCCCGGACGATGACCTCGCGCTCGCCCCTCTTCGCGGCGAGCAGGAAGTAGACCAGCGCGCCGAGGAACACCACGGCGGAGGTGATGACGTTGATCCGCATCCCGAACACCTCGGTGGCCGGGTCGGTGCGCATCAGCTCGATCCAGAACCGGCCGGCCGTGTAGCCCGCGACGTAGAGCGCGAACACGCGGCCGTGGCCCAGCCGGAACCTGCGGTCGGCCCACACGATCAGCAGCGCGACGCCGAGGTTCCACAGCAGCTCGTACAGGAACGTCGGGTGCACGATCTCGATCGGGGTGTGGTCGAGCGCCACGCCGCCGAGGTCGTCCTTGAAGCCGGTCTCCGGGTCGACCCGCTCGTAGATCTCCAGGCCCCAGGGCAGCGTGGTGGGGCCGCCGTAGAGCTCCTGGTTGAAGTAGTTGCCGAGGCGGCCGACGGCCTGGGCGACGACGATGCCGGGCGCGAGGGCGTCCGCCATCGCGGGCAGCGGGATGCCCTTGCGCCGGCACCCGATCCACGCGCCGACGCCGCCGAGCGCGATCGCGCCCCAGATGCCGAGGCCGCCGTTCCAGATGGCCAGGGCCTCCAGCGGGTTGCGGCCCTCGCCGAAGTACTTGTGGTAGTCCGTCGCGACGTGGTAGAGCCGCCCGCCGACCAGGCCGAACGGCACCGCGAAGACGGCGATGTCCGTGACCTCGCCCTTCAGCCCGCCGCGCGCCACCCACCGCCGCTCGCCCCACCAGATGGCGAGGATGATGCCCAGGATGATGCACAGCGCGTAGGCGCGGATCGGGATCGGCCCCACTTGCCAGACGCCCTGGTCGGGGCTGGGGATCGTCGCGAGGTAAGTCGTCACCACGGCCACCACCGTAGCGGGTGCGCCCGGTCGCCCTGCTCCGACGGCTCGATTGTTACCGGGAAGGGTCGTTCGGGCTTCAGCACGCCGCCCCCGCTGCGCGCCGCCTCCCCGTGCTCCCCCGCCCGCACTCGACCACGGTCGCGATCAGTTCACTCGAACGTGCGTGCTACACGGCCGCTGCCGGTTGGCGCACCCCGGTGGCCAACTCCTCCGCCAGCGCCGCCACCGCGTCGTCCTGCACCGCCGACACGAACGCCGAGCCCACGATCACGCCGTCCGCGAACCCGGCCAGCTCCGCCGCCTGCGCCCCGTTCCGCACGCCCAACCCGACGCCGACCGGCATGTCCGTGTGCTCCCGCACCCGCTTGACCAGCGCCGGAGCCGCGGACGACACGACGTCGCGCGCACCCGTCACGCCCATCACCGAGGTCGCGTACAGGAAGCCCCGCGACGAGCGCGCGGTCAGGTCGATCCGCTCGTCCGTGGACGACGGCGCGACGAGGAAGATCCGGTCCAGGTCGTGCGCGTCCGTCGCGGCGATCCACTCCGCGCCCTCGTCGGGCACCAGGTCGGGCGTGATGACGCCCAGCCCGCCGGCCGCCGCCAGGTCGCGCGCGAACCGGTCCACGCCGTAGGCGAGCACCGGGTTCCAGTACGTCATCACGACCGCGCGCCCACCGGCCGACGCGACCGACTCGACCACGCCGAACAGGTCCCGCACCCGGAACCCGCCGCGCAGCGCCTGCTCGGCCGCGCGCTGGATGGTCGGCCCGTCCATCACCGGGTCGGAGAACGGCAACCCGACCTCGACCAGGTCACACCCGGACGACACCATCGTCCGCAGCACGTCCTTGGACCCCTCGACGGTGGGGTAGCCGGCGGGCAGGTAGCCGATCAGGGCCGCCCTCGACTCCGCCCGACAAGCCGAGAACACCGGCTCGAGCCTGCTCACGACTCCACCCCCAGCCCGAACCACTTGATCGCGGTGTCCATGTCCTTGTCGCCGCGCCCGGACAGGTTCACCAGGATCAACCCCTCCGGTCCCAGCTCACGGCCCAGCACGAGCGCGCCGGCCAGGGCGTGCGCGGACTCGACCGCCGGGATGATGCCCTCCTCGCGGGAGAGCAGCGCGAACGCCTCCATCGCCTGGGCGTCGGTCACGGGCCGGTACTCGGCCCGTCCGCTGTCCTTGAGGAACGCGTGCTCGGGCCCCACGCCGGGGTAGTCCAGACCCGCCGAGATGGAGTGCGCCTCGGCGATCTGCCCGTCGGAGTCCTGGAGCACGTAGGACATGGCGCCGTGCAGCGAGCCGGGCGTGCCGGCGGTGAGCGTCGCGCCGTGCCGGTCGGTGTCGATGCCGTCGCCGCCGGGCTCCAGGCCGACCAGCCGCACCGACGGGTCGTCGATGAAGCCGTGGAAGATGCCGATGGCGTTCGAGCCGCCGCCCACGCACGCGGCGACGGCGTCGGGCAGCCGGCCCGCCTTCTCCAGGATCTGCTGACGCGCCTCGATGCCGATGACCCGGTGGAAGTCGCGCACGAGCACCGGGAACGGGTGCGGCCCGGCGGCGGTGCCCAGCAGGTAGTGGGTGTCGTCCACGTTGGCGACCCAGTCGCGCAGCGCCTCGTTGATGGCGTCCTTGAGCGTGCGGGAGCCGGTCTTCACCGGGACGACCCGCGCGCCGAGCAGCCGCATCCGGGCCACGTTGAGCGCCTGCCGCTCGGTGTCGACCTCGCCCATGTAGACGACGCAGTCCAGGCCCATGAGCGCGCAGGCGGTGGCCGTGGCCACGCCGTGCTGGCCCGCGCCGGTCTCGGCGATGACCCGCTTCTTGCCCATGCGCTTGGTCAGCAGCGCCTGGCCCAGCACGTTGTTGATCTTGTGCGAGCCGGTGTGGTTGAGGTCCTCGCGCTTGAGGAACACCCGCGCGCCGCCCGCGTGGGCGGCGAACTTGGGCGCCTCGGTGAGCAGCGAGGGCCGGCCCGCGAAGTCGCGCAGCAGCCGGGCGAACTCGTCCAGGAACTCGGGGTCGACCCGCGCCTTCTCGTAGAACGCCGCGAGCTCGTCCACGGCGGCGATGAGCGCCTCCGGCATGAACCGGCCGCCCCACGGCCCGAAGTGACCCCGCTCGTCCGGGTCGTGGGGTGTCGGAGCCAACTGGCTGCGCGACATGCGCTCTCCTCCTACGGGTGTGTTACCGGCTCGGCCGCGGGCACGCGGGGTGGGAACCGGCCGTCACCAGCTTGTTCACCGCGACCTTGGGGTCGCCGCTCGTCACCAGGCTCTCGCCGACCAGCACCGCGTCGGCCCCCGCGCCCGCGTACGCCATCAGGTCGCCCGGCCCGGTCACCCCGGACTCGGCGATCTTGATGGTGTCGAAGGGCAGGCCGGGCGCGATCCGCCCGAACACGTCCTTGTCCACTTCCAGGGTGTGCAGGTTGCGCGCGTTCACGCCGATGACGCTCGCGCCCGCCTCCAGCGCGCGGTCGGCCTCCTCGGCCGTGTGCACCTCGACCAGGGCCGTCATGCCCAGCGACTCGACCCGGTCCAGCAGGGCGACCAGCGCGTTCTGCTCCAGCGCCGCCACGATGAGCAGCACCAGGTCCGCGCCGTGCAGGCGCGCCTCGTGCACCTGGTACGGGCTGACGATGAAGTCCTTGCGCAGCAGGGGGACGCCCACGGCCGCGCGCACCGCGTCGAAGTCGTCCAGCGACCCGCCGAACCGGCGCTGCTCGGTCAGCACGCTGATCGCCCGCGCGCCGCCCAGCTCGTACTGCACCGCGAGGTCCGCGGGCTCCGGGATGTCGGCCAACTGCCCCTTGGACGGGCTGCGCCGCTTCACCTCGGCGATGACGCCGACACCCGGTCCGCGCAGGATCGACATCACGTCCTGCGGCGGCGGCACCTTGGCCGCCTTCTCCCTGAGCACGTCGAAGGGCAGTGCCGCCTCGCGCTGGGCGAGGTCTTCGCGGACGCCTTCGATGATCGACTCGAGCACGGTCATCCGCGCACCTCGCTCGACTCCGTCAGACCTTCCGGTTCAGTCGCAAGCTCCCGCACGTCACGCTCCCCTTCCCGCCACGAGGATGCTAACCCCGCCGCGCACCCCCGCCGGCCACCGGGTCGCGCCGTTCACGCGGATGACCAGCACCCTTCCGGGCCGACGTGCGCAAACGTGCGGTACCGCCGGCCCGGCGGGGCGTCCGTCCCGCTCCGTGGGAACGCCGCCGCGCTCAGCGCCCGTCCCGGTGCGTGGGATCGCCGCCGCGCTCAGCGTCCGTCCCGTCCGTGGGATCGCCGCCGCGCTCAGCGTCCGTCCCGTCCGTGGGATCGTCGCCGCGCTCCAGCGCGTTCCACATCTCCCGTTCGGGGTCCGCGGTCCGCTTCGCCGCGCCGGGCGTCTGGTAGCCGCCTCCCAGGCGCGGCATGACCCGGCCGCGCACGACCAGCACCACGCCCGCGGCGACCGCGAGCGCCGCGCCCGCGAACACCAGGCCACGGCCGGTCACGGGCCCGTCGGCGTCCACTCCTTGGAACGCCGCCGCGACGCCCGCGAGCAGCACCACGACCCCGAGCACCCGCCGGACCCAGCCGCCCAACGCCACCGCGGCGGCGATGGCGGCCAGGCACAGCAACGCCAGCGGGGTCAGCGCGGGCACGACCTCGCCGCCGCTTCGGTCCGCCGAAGCGTCCCAGGTCAGCGCGGACGCGCCCCACAGCGCGACCGCGGCGAGCAGCAGCAGCGCCACCACGATCCACAGTGGACGCCTGCCGGGTCGGGCGTCGGCCGGTTCAGACACGGGCGGGGTCCACCGCCGGCGCCATGGTCTGCGCGGTCGCGACCGCCGACAGCACCGCGCCCGCCTTGTTCAGGCACTCGTTGTCCTCGGCGACCGGGTCGGAGTCGGCCACGATGCCGCCGCCCGCCTGCACGTACGCCACCCCGTCGCGCACCAGCGCGGTCCGGATGGCGATGGCGGTGTCCGCGTCGCCCGCGAAGTCCAGGTAGCCGACGACGCCGCCGTACAGGCCGCGCCGGGTGGGCTCCAGCTCCTCGATCAGCTCCATCGCGCGGGGCTTCGGCGCGCCGGACAGCGTCCCGGCGGGGAAGCACGCCGCGACCGCGTCGAACGCCGTGCGGCCCTCGGCCAGCTCGCCGCTGACCGTGGACACGATGTGCATGACGTGGCTGTACCGCTCGACCTTGAAGAAGTCGACCACGGTCACCGAGCCCGGCTTGCACACCCGGCCCAGGTCGTTGCGGCCGAGGTCGACCAGCATGAGGTGCTCGGCGCGCTCCTTGTGGTCGGCCAGCAGGTCCTTCTCCAGCAGGGCGTCTTCCTCGTCGTCCACGCCGCGCCAGCGGGTGCCCGCGATCGGGTGCGTGGTCGCCTTGCCGTCGCGCACGGTCACCAGCGACTCCGGGCTGCACCCGACGATGTCGAAGTCGTCCAGCCGCAGCAGGTACATGTACGGGCTGGGGTTGGACGTGCGCAGCACCCGGTAGATGTCGAGCGGGTCGGCGGTGGTGCGCATCTCGAACCGCTGGGACAGCACGACCTGGAACGCCTCGCCGGCCCGGATGGCCTCCTTGGCCTTCTCCACGGCCGCGCAGTGCTCCTCCTGCGTGCGGCGGCGGACGAACTCCGGCTTGGGCCGGGCGAACACCGCGACCGTGGGCGGCGCGGGGCTCTGGAGGTCCACCGTCATCGCGTCGAGCCGGGCCACGGCGTCGTCGTAGGCGGCGTCCACGCGTTCCGGCGAGTCGTCCCAGTTGATGGCGTTCGCGATGAGCGTGACGGTGCCCTCGTGGTGGTCCAGCGCGGCCAGATCGGTGGCCAGCAGCATCACCAGCTCCGGCACCCGGAGGTCGTCCTGCGCGAGCGACGGCAGCCGCTCCAGCCGCCGCACGGCGTCGTAGCCGATGTAGCCGACCATCCCGCCGGTCAGCGGCGGCAGGCCGGGCAACGGGTCGGTGCGCAGCACCTCGATGGTCTCGCGCAGGGCCGCCAGCGGGTCGCCGCCCTCGGGCAGGCCCACCGGGTGCGGCCCCTGCCAGAACGCCTCGCCGCCGGTCGCGGTCAGCGCGCCGGCGCTGCGCGCGCCCACGAACGACCAGCGCGACCAGGAGCGGCCGTTCTCGGCCGACTCGAACAGGAACGTGCCCGGTCGGTCCGCCGCGAGCTTGCGGTACAGCCCCACGGGCGTCTCCGCGTCCGCCAGCAGCCGCCGCACCACCGGGATGACCCGCCGCTGCGCGGCGAGCTCGCGGAACTCCTCGCGCGTCGGGCTGACCTCGCCCAGACCCGCGCCTGCACCGATGACGCTCACCATGGGCGACATTGTGCCGGTCGGGTCCGGGGCGCGGTTCGACCGGCTCCATTTCAACGCATGTTGAAAAAAGTGCGGGCCGTCGCGCATGATGGTGACGTGGACCAGAGCTCGCGACAAACCGAACCCAAGCGCCGCGGCCGGCGGTCCGGCGGCGCGGACACCAGGGCCGCGCTGCTGGACGCCGCGCGGGAGGTGTTCGTCGAACGCGGCTACGAGGGCGCGACCGTCCGGTCCATCGCCGCGCGGGCCGGGGTGGACGCGGCCATGGTCAACCACTGGTTCGGCGGCAAGGAGGGCCTGTTCGCCAAGGCCGTGCTGCACGTGCCGGTCGACATCAACGCCCTGGTCGAACGGCTCCTCGACGGCCCGGACGAGCAGATCGGCGAGCGGATCGTGCGCAACTTCATCGGCGTGTGGGACCCCATCGGGGGCGGCCCGTTCGCGGCGATGGTGCGCAGCGTGACCTCGCACGACCAGGTCGCCGACGTGCTGCGCGGGTTCTTCGTGCAGACCCTGCTCAAGCGGCTCGTGCTGCACCTGGGCGTGCCGGACGCGGAGCTGCGCGCGACGCTGCTGGCCACCCAGATCTTCGGCATGGGCATGGTGCGGTACGTGGTGAAGTTCGAGCCGTTCGCCTCGGCCGACGTGGAGACGCTGGTCAGGGCCATCGCGCCGAACCTCCAGCGGTACCTGACCGGCGACATCGGCTGAGCGGTCAGCCCGCGGGCCCCAGCAGCACGGTCGAGTCGAAGCACGTCGCGTCGCCGGTGTGGCACGCCGCGCCGACCTGGTCCACGACCAGCAGCAGCGTGTCGCCGTCGCAGTCCAGCCGCACCTCGTGCACGTACTGCGTGTGCCCGGAGGTCTCGCCCTTCACCCACAGCTGCCTGCGGCTGCGCGAGTAGTACGTGGCGCGGCGGGTGGTGAGCGTGCGGTGCAGGGCCTCGTCGTCCATCCACGCGACCATCAGCACCTCCCCCGTGCCGCGGCGCTGCGCCACCGCGCACACCAGGCCGTCGGCGGTGCGCTTGAGCCGTGAGGCGATGGCCGGGTCGAGCGCGCTGGTCAACGCTGTCCTCCCAGGAAGTGGAGTCGGGCGGGGCGGGTGTTGAGCATCACCACGGCGAAGACGTGGACGGCCGAGAGCAGGCCGGACACCACACGCAGCCACACCGGGCCGTCGTTGAGCACGGCGAGCAGGTGCACGAGCGCGACCAGGCCGAACACGATCGCGGCGGTCAGCCGGGCCGGGCGCAGGCCGGTCGCCAGCCCGCCCACCGCGAGCAGCTCCAGCACCGCGACGATCACCGGGAACCTCATCCACGTCGAGTCGCCCTCGACCTGCCACTGGATCAGGCCCATCAGCACGAACAGGACCGCGCCCGCGGCGCCGAGCAGGATGGCGAGGAAGACCTCGGTGGGGCCGTTGCGCGGGTTCCGCATCAGCGCACCTCCACGCCGGCGGCGCGCAGGGCGTCCTTGACGTCGCCGATCCGCAGCGTGCCGAAGTGGAAGACGCTGGCCGCGAGCACGGCGTCCGCGCCCTCGGCGACGGCGGGCGGGAAGTGCCCGACCGCGCCCGCGCCGCCGCTGGCGATCAGCGGCACGTCCACCACCTCGCGGGTCAGCCGGATCAGCTCCAGGTCGAAGCCCGCCTTGGTGCCGTCGGCGTCCATGGAGTTGAGCAGGATCTCGCCCACGCCCAGCTCCTGGCCGCGGGCCGCCCACTCGACCGCGTCGATGCCGGTGCCCCTGCGCCCGCCGTGCGTGGTGACCTCGAACCCGGACGGGGTGGGCCGCTCGCCCTCCGGCACGCGCCGGGCGTCCACCGACAGCACGATGCACTGCGCGCCGAACCGGCGGGACAGCTCGCCCAGCAGCTCGGGGCGGGCGATGGCGGCGGTGTTCACGCTCACCTTGTCCGCGCCCGCCCGCAGCAGCTTGTCCACGTCCTCCGCGCTGCGCACGCCGCCGCCCACCGTGAGGGGGATGAACACCTGCTCCGCCGTGCGCCGGACGACGTCGAACGTGGTCTCGCGGTCGCTGGAGGACGCCGTGACGTCGAGGAACGTCAGCTCGTCCGCGCCCTCGGCGTCGTAGGCCCGCGCCAGCTCGACCGGGTCGCCCGCGTCGACGAGGTTGGCGAAGTTCACGCCCTTCACCACCCGCCCCCGGTCGACGTCCAGGCAGGGGATCACGCGCACCGCAACCGACATGGGCAAAGCCTACGTGTGCGGCGCGGGTGGCCGGCCGCCCGGTCCTGAGCGTTGAACTCGGGGGTCCTGAACGTACGACACGCGCGTTCTGAACGTAGGACACGCGGGACTTGGACGTAGGACACACGCGGATCGGGCGGAAGTGTGGTTAACTGGTGGAGGTCGTCAGTTTTGTGTTCGTGTCATCCACGCTCGCGAAACGCGTTTGAGCGTGTGATTCCTCAGGGTCAGCGTTTGGACCGGCCTCAGCGGGTGCGTTCGCCCCGCTGGCCAGCAGTACGAGGAGTTCAAGATGGCGCAGGGCACCGTGAAGTGGTTCAACTCGGAGAAGGGCTTCGGCTTCATCTCCCCCGAGGACGGTGGCGCGGACGTGTTCGTGCACTACTCGGAGATCCAGGGCGGCGGCTACCGCAGCCTGGACGAGAACCAGCGCGTGAGCTTCGACGTCGGCCAGGGCGCCAAGGGCCCCCAGGCCACCAACGTGACGGTCATCTGACCCGAACGCGCTTCCGCGGAGCCCCGTTCACCCCACTGGGGAACGGGGCTCCGCCGCATGTCCGGCTACCGTTCGCGCATGGACCTCGCAGCCGGCAAGTACCTGTTGTTGACCACCTTCCGCAAGGACGGCACCCCCGTGCCCACGCCGGTCTGGGTGACCGGCTCGAACGGCACGATGTACGTCTGGTCCGCTTCGGACTCGGGCAAGGTCAAGCGCATCCGCCGCAGCGGTGACGTCCGGATCGGACCGTGCGACGTCAAGGGCCGGCCCACCGGCGAGCAGGTGCCCGCGACCGCCCGGCTGCTCGACCACGCGGGCAGCGACCACGTCCGGTCCCTCGTCGCCCGCAAGTACGGCGTGCTCGGCCGGCTCACGCTGCTCGGCAGCCGCCTGCGCCGCGGCCGCCGGGGCACGATCGGCATCGAGATCACCCCCGGCTGACCGGGCACCGTCAACCCGAAGTTGACGACCACCACCCGTCAACCTACAGTTGACGGGTGGTCACCGCACCGGTCCAGCTCACGGACCTCATCGTCACCGTCGCGGCGGAGCACCCGGACGTGCTCGGCAGGCTGGCCGCCGCGGTGGAGCTGAGCGACCAGCTGGACGAGCTGGGCGACCACCTCATCGGCCACTTCGTGGACGAGGCGCGGCGCGCCGGCGCGAGCTGGACCGAGATCGGCGAGAGCATCGGCGTCACCAAGCAGGCCGCGCAGAAGCGGTTCGTGCCCCGCGAGTCGCCGGACCTCAAGCCGAGCTTCGACCGCTACACCGACCGGGCGCGCCGGGTGGTCGTGCTGGCCCGCCACCACGCCCGGTTCAGCGAGCACATCGGCACCGAGCACGTCCTGCTCGGCCTGCTGGACGAGTCCGGCGGCCTGGCCGCCAAGACGATCGCCCGGCTGGAGGCCGCGGAGGGTTCCACGCGGATGGCCGTGCTCACCGAACTCGACCCCGCGGTCCGACAGCGACCCGACCCGCAGCCGTTCACCACGCACTGCAAGAAGGCGTTGGAGCTGGCCGTGCGGGCGTCACTGCGCCACGGTCACCACTTCGTCGGCACCGAGCACCTGCTGCTCGGGCTGCTCGCCGAGCGGGAGGGCGCCGCGGCCAGGGCCCTCGCCCGCACGGGCGTGACCGAACAGGCCGCGGAGGCCCACATCGTCCGGGAGATCGAGGACGCGATCAACCGCGGACGGCCGCCAGCGCCTCCGGCAGCGTGAACGCGCCCGCGTAGAGCGCCTTGCCCACGATCGCGCCCTCCACGCCGTCGCGGGACAGCGCGGCCAGCGCGACCAGGTCGTCCACACTGGACACCCCGCCCGAGGCGATCACCGGCGCGTCGGTCCGCGCGCACACCTCGCGCAGCAGGTCCACGTTCGGGCCCTGGAGCGTGCCGTCCTTGCTCACGTCGGTCACCACGTAGCGGGCGCAGCCGTCGCGGTCCAGCCGCTCCAGCACCTCCCACAGGTCGCCGCCGTCCTTGGTCCAGCCGCGCGCGGCGACCCGGTGGCCCTCCCCGGTGATCCGCACGTCCAGGCCGACCGCGATCTTCTCGCCGTGCTCGGCGACGACCTTCGCGCACCACACCGGGTCCTCCAGCGCGGCCGTGCCCAGGTTCACCCGCGCGCAGCCGGTGGCGAGCGCGGCGGCCAGCGACTCGTCGTCGCGGATGCCGCCGGACAGCTCCACCCGCACGTCCAGCTCGCCGACGACGCGGGCCAGCAGCTCGCGGTTGCTGCCGCGGCCGAACGCGGCGTCGAGGTCGACCAGGTGCACCCACTCCGCGCCGTCGCGCTGCCACGCGAGCGCGGCCTCCAGCGGGTCGCCGTAGTTGGTCTCCGTGCCGGCCTCGCCCTGCACGAGCCGAACGGCCAGGCCATCGGCCACGTCAACGGCCGGGAGCAGCGTGAAAGTCACGCGTTCAGCCTAGTTGAAGCTCTTGAGCCAGTTCTCCAGCAGGTGCGCGCCCGCGTCGCCGGACTTCTCCGGGTGGAACTGGGTCGCCCACAGCGGGCCGTTCTCGACCGCGGCCACGAACTCGTCGCCGCCGTGCTCGGCCCACGTCACCAGCGGCGCGCGCAGCGCCTCGGAGGGGTTCAGCTCCCACTTGCGCACGCCGTAGGAGTGCACGAAGTAGAACCGGGTGCCCGCGTCGAGCCCCGCGAACAACCGCGTGCCCTCGGGGGTGCGGACGGTGTTCCAGCCCATGTGCGGCACGACGGGGGCCTCCAGCCGCTCCACCGTGCCGGGCCACTCGCCGCAGCCCTCGGTGAGCACGCCGTGCTCGATGCCCCGCTCGAACAGGATCTGCATGCCGACGCAGATGCCGAGCACGGGACGCCCGCCGGCCAGCCGCTGCCCGATGAGCCGGCCGCCCTTGATCGCGTCCAGCCCGGCCATGCAGGCGGCGAACGCGCCCACGCCGGGCACCACCAGCCCGTCGGCGTCGAGCGCGGCCCGGTGGTCGGACGTCACCTCCACGTCGGCGCCGACGCGCTGGAGAGCGCGCTCGGCGGAGCGGATGTTGCCGAATCCGTAGTCCAGCACGACGACCTTGGGCACGCGTTCAGCCTACTAGGGCGACCGGCCCGAGCACGGGTCAGGCGAGCCCGCCCTGGGTGACGGGGACCACCGGCAGCACCGTGTTGATCGGCAGGCCGGTCCGGTCGGGCAGGGCCGTCACCCAGGTGTCGGCGCGGCCCTCGTCCACCAGGGACCGCACCTCGGCGACGTCGGCGGGCAGGTCCACCGGCCGGGGCCGGGCGTCCAGCCGCCACCAGCGCACCAGGCCGACCAGCCGGCGCGCCGAACCCGTCGAGCCCGCGCGCTCACCGTCGGTCCACACCTCCGCGCCGGGGGACCAGCGCAGCAGCAGCGCCGCCGCGCCGGTCTCCCTGACCCGCTCGGCCAGCCGGCAGGCCGCCGCGAACCCGATCCGCCTGGGCGGCAGCAGCACGGTCCCGGACGCCACCGGGACCAGTGCCGCGGGTCCCGCGGCGGCGCGGTGCAGGTTGAGCTGCAGCTCCGCGGTCGGCGCGGGTGTCCAGATCAGGGTTCTCGGCACGCTCACAGGCGGAGATCATGCCGCAGCGGCCGGGTGGCCGAACATCCGACGCACGGCCGCGGCGACCCCCGGCACGTCGAGGTCGTGCGCCGAATCGTGGTCCTCGGCGGTGCCGTAGGCGCGCAGCTCGGCGTCGCGCCGCACGCCCAGCGACCGCAACCGGTGCGGCACGTCGGCCAACGCCTCCGCCGCCAGGTGCGCCGAGGTGCCCTCCAGGTACGGCTCGACCAGCAGCACGTCCGCCCGCCGGGCCCGGCCCACCGCCGCCACCAGGCCGGCCGCGTCGAACGGCCGCACGGTGGTCGCGTAGAGCACGGTCACGTCGGCGTCCCGGGTGGCCTCCAGCACGGTGTCGAGCATCGGCCCGACCGCCACCACCACGCCCTGCCCGCCGCGCCGCACCTCGGTGAACCCCTCGACCACCGGGTGCGGCTCGGCGTTGTGCCGCAGGGAGAGCCGCAGGTAGACCCGGTCGTCCCGGGCGAGCGCGTCCCGCACGAGCGGCCCGACCTCCTCCGGGTGGCCCGGCACGCGCACCGTCCAGCCGGGCAGCGTGTCGAACAGCGCCACGTCGCCGGGGGCCTGGTGCGTGCGGCCCCAGACCGGGTCGTCGTAGGAGCCGCCGATGCCGACCAGCACCCCGCCCACATCCTGGTGCCCGAAGTCCAGCTTGACCTGCTCGAACGGCCGCTCGACCAGGAACGGCGCGTAGGTGTGCACGACCGGCCGCATCCCGGTCAGCGCCAACCCCGCGCCCACCCCGACCATGGCCTGCTCGCGGATGCCGACGTTGATCACCCGCTCGTGCGGTGCGAATACGTCCCGCGAGATCTCGGCCAACACCACGGCCACCCGCGGGTCGTGCCGCATCACGTCCTCGACGGTGTCCACGAACACCTGGCGCATCGACGTCATCGCTCCCCCTCGTCGATCTCCGCCACCACGACCAGCGGTCGGCCGGGGTGGTCCTGCGTGAGCGCCGCGTGCAGCGCGGCGTGGTCCCTGCCGTCCACAGTGGACGACTGCCAGCCCTCGACCTCGAACCGCTTCGCCACGCCGCCGGGCCAGCCGTGGGTGCCGGACGCGTTGTCCACCACCACCGTGACGAGCCGGTCCAGGCCGAGCCGCCCGGCCAGCGCGATCGCCTCGTGGTTGCTGCCCTCGTCCAACTCGGCGTCCCCGACCAGCACGAAGGTGCGCGCGGTGCGGCGTTGCAGGCGCAGCCCGAGCGCGGTGCCGACGGCGATCGGCAGGCCGTGCCCGAGCGAGCCGCTGCTGATCTCCACGCCCTTGACCAGGACCCGGTCCGGGTGCTGGCCCAACGGCGAGTCCCACGCCGTCCAGTTGTCCAGTGTGGACGGTTCGAGGTAGCCCTTCGCGGCCAGCACGGCGTAGTACGCCATCGGGCCGTGCCCCTTGGACAGCAGGAACCGGTCCCGGTCCGGGTCGTCCACCCGGTCCGGCGAGACGTCCAGCACCCGGTCGTAGAGCACCCACAGCACGTCCAGCGTGGACGCCGCCGCCCACTCGTGCTTCTCGTCCCCCGTCATCCGCCGGAACAACGCCGGCAACGCCGCGTAGCCCGACTTGTCCTTGACTCCCATGACCCCACGAAACAACTTCGACTTAAGTCGAGGTCAAGCACTAGGATGGGCACGTGAGCAAGCTGCCCGACATGTTGACCATCGGCCAGGTCGCCGAGCGCAGCGGCGTGCCGCACACCGCGCTGCGGTTCTACGAGGAACGGGGCCTGATCACCTCGGAGCGCACGGCCGGCAACCAGCGCCGGTACCCGCGGCACGTGCTGCGGCGGCTCGCGTTCATCCGCACCGCCCAGCGCGTCGGGCTGTCGCTGGAGGACGTGCACTCCGCGCTGGCGACCCTGCCGGACAACCGCACCCCGACCAAGTCCGACTGGAGCAGGCTGTCGGCGAGCTGGCAGGTGGAGCTGGACGCGCGGATCGACGCGCTGCGGCGGCTGCGGGACCGGCTGACCTCGTGCATCGGGTGCGGGTGCCTGTCGCTGCGCAGCTGCTCCCTGCACAACTTCGACGACGAGCAGGCCGCCGACGGCCCCGGCGCGCCCAAGCTCAAGCCCGCGGTCGAGGGCGGCACCTGAAATCGGTTGTGCCGCCGTGGTGCACTGGGGTCCGTGCAAGAGAAGAAGCAGATGGTCCGCTTGTCGAAGCGGATGGCCAGGGTCCTGCGCCACGCGCCGGAGGAGGTCGGGCTCAGGCTCGACGCGGCCGGGTGGGTGGACCTGGGCGATTTCGTGCGCGCCCTGGGCGTGACCCGGGCGCAGGTGTTGGAGGTGGTGGCGGACAACGACAAGCAGCGGTTCGCGATCGAGGACGGGCGCATCCGGGCCAGTCAGGGGCACACCGTGGCGGTGTCGCTCGACCTGCCGGTGGCCGAGCCGCCCGCCGAGCTGTACCACGGGACGGTCGCCCGGTTCCTGCCCGACATCTTCCGCGACGGCCTGCGGCCGATGGCCCGGCACGACGTGCACCTGTCCGCGACCGTGGAGACGGCGGTGCGGGTCGGGTCACGCCGGGGCAGGCCGGTGGTGCTGGTGGTGGACGCCGCGGCCATGGCCGCCGAAGGCCACGAGTTCCGGGTCAGCGCCAACGGCGTGTGGCTGGTGCCCGCCGTGCCGCCTAACCACCTGCGAGAACACGTCTCGTGAGCCAGTCGAGACCGGCCACGACCTCGTCCGGGCCGAGGCCGCGGACCTGCCTCTGGTACTGGTAGACCTCCGGGGCCAACGGGGCCATCAGGGCGTCCACCACGGCCGCCGGCGCGCCGTCGACCAGCGACGCCACGTGCCGCCGCCAGAAGCCGTACGCGCCCGCCCGGAACCTCGCCCGCCCCGTCTCCGCGCCGAGCACCAGGTGCAGGTGCCGTTCCAGCAGGCCGACCATGGTCCGGTAGAACGCGGCCAGCCGCTCGTCCGGCGGCGCGCCCGGCCCGAGCGGCGGCGGTCCGGTGAGGATGAGCCGCTGGATGCCCGACTCGTGCTCGTCCAGCAGCGCCTGCGCGATCGACGTCGTGTCCGGGTAGCGCCGGTACAGCGTCGCCCGGCCCACGCCCGCGGCCCGCGCGATGTCCTCCATCGTCACGCCGACCGCGCCGCCCGCGGCGGCGAACACCTCTTCGGCGGCGGCCAGCACGCGGGCCCGGTTGCGCGCGGCGTCGGCCCGCTCCCGAGGACGACCGGCGGTGACGGTGGCCTCACCCGGTGACGACATGTGACCAACCATACGCAGACCGCCAACCACCGTCCCGCGCCCACGCCCCGAGCGTTGAACTCACCGCCCCTGAACGTAGGACTCTCGCGTTCCGAACGTAGGACTCACGCGCGTGTCCTACGTTGGGAACGCGCGGGTCCGACGTTCGGTACGGGTG
>NZ_JBHYXZ010000056.1:0-47894 GCF_042752395.1 Actinosynnema sp. NPDC059335
GGCGGGGGGGCGGGTCGTGCGCGGGGGGGGGGGGGGGCGCGGGCCGCCCCCCCCCCCCCCCGCCCCCCACCCTCAGGCGTAGGTCGCGGTGAACTCGTCGGTCACCGTCGCGTTGTCGACCGTGCCGGTGGCCTTGACGGTCACGGTGCCGCCCGGGACCGACGCGGCCCGCGTGTTGAACGACTGGTACGCCGCCTTGCCGGGGGCCACGTCGGTGACCGTCCGCGAGCCGTACGCCGTGGCGATCTCGACGGTGAGGGGCACGTCCGCCGTGTTCACGGCGTTGACCGCGACGTAGGTGTTGGCGCCGATGCGCCGGGTGGACGCCTCGACGTCGAGCAGCCGCGTGGTCGACAGCTCCCGGTTGGCGGAGGCCGCCTTGGACACGACCACCGCCCGTTCGGCCGCCGTGAACGTGCCCGCGGCGACGAAGGCGTCGGCGAGGGCCGTGACCGCGGCGACGAACGCGCCGTGGTCGGCGAACGGAGCCTGGTCCCAGAGCAGGTCCAGGAACGTCGGGCCGTCGTCGCCGGGCGAGGTGATGCCCTGGACCGGGACGTCGTAGTTCGGCAGGCCGTCGTCGCGCTTGCGGTTGGGCACGCCGGTGTCGATCGAGCCGAACACGATCGAGGGTTCGACCCGGCGGAAGTAGGAGGACGCCGGCTGGTTGTCGCTGATGTAGTAGGGCCGCAGCGTGAACCCGCCCGCGGTGAACGTCTGGTCCCCGGCCGTCGTGACCGACGCCGCCGTGATCGCGGCGCGGCCGTAGTCGCCGTCCCGCTTGAGGTGGCGGTACAGCGACAGCTCCCGGAACCCGCCGCCGCCCGGGTTGCCGGTGATCTGCAACAGCACCGGCCCCCAGAACACCGCCTGGGTGTCGGGCCGGTCGGGGGCCCGCTCGATCCGGATGGCGAACGGCATCCGGATCTCCACCACGTCGCCGCGCGTCCAGTCGCGGCTGAGCGTCACGTACGTGCCGGGTCGGGCGTCGAGGCTCTGCGCCCGACCGTTGACCGTGACGAAGAAGCCGCGTCGCGCCCAGGCGGGCACCCGCAGCCTCAGGTCCAGCCGGCCCGCGCCGTCCACGGTGAGCTTGGTGCGGTCCTGGCGCGGGAAGGCGGTCTCCTGCGTGACGGTGAAGCCCTTCTCGGCCCACGTGAGCGTGGCGGGCACGTACAGGTTGACCCACAACGCGCTGCCGTCGGCGTCGCGGAAGAAGACGGTCTCCTGGTACTTGGTGTGGTTCTCCAGGCCCGTGCCGCCGCAGCACGTCCCGGTGTTGCCGTAGCTGCGGGTGGCGCCCGGGGCGACGGGTTGGAAGTAGGTCACCTGGGGGTCGGCGGTGCCGGTGGTGTCGGCCCGCGACCCGGTGATCATGTTGAACAGGCCGCGCTCGTAGTAGTCCATGTACGCCGGGTCGTGCTCGTGCAGGAACAGGTTGCGGGCCAGCTTGAGCAGGTTGTACGTGGTGCAGGTCTCCGCGCCGCTGGTGGCGATCGCGTTGGCGATGTTGCCGCGGTTCTGGAACAGCTCCAGGTTGTTGTTGGAACCGGGGTAGTTGCCGCCCACGCCGCCGTGGGCGAACATGCGGTGCGGCACGACCATGCCGAAGAAGTTCTTCGCCGCCGTGAGGTACTCGTCCCCGCCGCCCCGCTCGTAGACGCTGACGTAGCCGATGAACTGCGGCAGGTGGGTGTTGGCGTGCAGCCGCTCGGGGCGGCGGCGGCCCGGCCGGTTCTGCGGGGTGACCACGAGGATGTCCCGGTTCTCCACGGTCGCGCCGAACAGCGACTCCCGGTTGTCGAAGCACTTGGCGGTCTCGAGGTGCTTCGGGTCGCCGGTGAGGTGGCCGATCTCCGGGAAGACCTCGTTCGCGCCGCCGAACTCGCCGCCGATGTAGAGGTCCCACATGTAGTTGAGGTCGTCGCGGGTCAGCGGCCCCGGGTAGTCCGGGTGGTTCTTGTCGCCGATGGTCAGCGCCAGGTGCGCCCAGTCCGCCATCTTCGTGACGACGTCGAGCGCCTGGGCGTTGTCGGTGTTGTAGTACGCGTCGAGCAGGCCGCGCATGATCTTGTGCTGGGTGTACCAGGGCGCCCAGGTGTTCGTCTGGGCGTTGCCGCCGTAGACCGCCCAGCGCGGCGGGCCGAGGCGCAGCACCGCGTCCTCCGGGATCGCGCCGAGGTAGCCGGGGAAGGTCGGGACCCAGTCCGCGTCCCCGCCGGCGGAGGCGACCACGACGCCCGCGTCCCGGTTGTTCGGCGAGCCGTCCTCCAGGGTCGTGCCGTCGGCCTCGTCGAACCGGTACCACGCGATGTTGCCGCCGCCGGTCGTGCCCGCCGGGGACTCCAGCAGGGAGCCCACCTCGGCCTCGGTCAGCGCCCGGTCGAAGACGTGGAACTCGTCGACGGTCGCGTCCAGGAACGGGTCGCCGTACTGGGACCGCCCGATCCAGCGGTTGCCGGGGTTGCCGAGGTGCGACGGGTTGAGGGTCATGTTCGCGTTCGTGCCCGCCGGCCGGCCGTCGACGTAGAGGGTGCCGGTCCGGCCCGCCAGCGTCACCGCGAGGTGCACCCACCGGTTCGTGGGCAGCGCCGACGTGCCGTCGATCCGCTGCTCCTGGCCCGAGCCGCCCACGGTGATGGCGAAGCGCGGCACGTTGCCGGTCACGCCCGCGCGCGGGGTCAGGAACATGTTGACGGTGGTGTTCTGGCCGAAGTCGAACAACCTGCTCCAGCTGCCGGTGGAGGCGAGGTTGACCCAGGTGGCGATGGTGAAGTCGGTGAGCTGGTTGATCGCTTCCTGCGGCAGGGTGCAGTACTGCGCGCTGCTGGGCCCGTTGAGCCTCAACGCGTTGCCGAACCGGCCCGCCACCCGGCCGACCTTCGGTGCGGGCTGCTCGCCGCCGCCACCGGGGACGGAGTCCATGCGGGCGGTGATCGCCGCCTGGCACGCGGCCAGCTCCGCGACCATCCAGTCCAGCTTCTCCTTGTAGACCGCCTCCCCCTGGTCGGCGTAGCCCTGCGCGAGGGCCGTCATGAAGTGCCCGGCCCAGTGGCCGCTGAGCAGGCCGCCGTCCTCCCAGCCGCCCGGCACGGCGACGCCGGCCGGGTTCGGCCTGCCGGCCTGGCGGTTGAACAGCACGAGGAACCGGCGCTCGTCGTAGTTGCGCAGGAACGCCTTGACGCGGTCGCGCTTCTCCTGCAGCAGCCCGGCCCCGAGCCGCACGTCGCGCAGCGGGAACGGGCGCACCGGCGCGGTGCCGCCCGGACCGGCCCCGTCGGGCAGCGCGAACGGCGCGGCGGCGGCCGCGGGGTGCGCGCCGAGCAGGCCGCCACCGGCGACGGTGGCGGTGCCCAGCGCGGAGACCTGGAGGAACAGACGTCGGTTGAACGGAACCTTGCCGGAGTCGGCCACTGCGGGGCGTCCCTTCCCGAACGGGGTCTGGTCGTGGTGCGACCGCCGGCGTGCCGCGGCCGGCCACCGGCATGCGGGTGGCCGGGCCGCGGGGCGCTCGGCGGGATGGAGCGGGCACCCCCTCCACGGAGGCGAACCGTCGAAATCCTTTTCGGGGATCCTGAAACAGGTCGCCGCCGATGTCAACGCTTGATTTCCACCGTTCGCCGGCCACCGGAGTGTGGCTTCAACGGTGGGTGGACCGGTGTGTCGAAACGCTTTCGGCGAGAACCGCTCATCGGGTCATGGGACGACAGAGCGGGTCGGCGACCGCAGGCGGCACGCCCGTGAGACCCGGGAGCGGTCCCGCAACCGACCGGCTCATCCCGCCCCCGGGAACGCCCGGCCGCTCGACCCGCCCACCTCACGCCAACGGGCAACCGTCCCCGTCACTCCGACGGCAGCACCTCGACGTACCCGTCGGTCCCGTTCACCCGGATGCGCTGCCCGTCCCGGATCGTGCGCGTGGCGCGTTCGACGCCGACGACGGCCGGCAGGCCGTACTCGCGCGCGACCACCGCGCCGTGCGTCATGAGGCCCCCGACCTCGGTCACCAGGCCCGCGACCGCGACGAACAGCGGCGACCAGCTCGGGTCCGTGTAGGCCGTGACCAGGATGTCGCCCGGCTCCACGTCGGCCGTCGCCATGTCCAGGATGACCCGGGCCCGCCCCTCGACGGTCCCGGCGGACACCGGGAGGCCCACCAGCGCGCCGGCCGGCAGGTCGTCGCGCCGGTACGCGCCGTTGACCGCCTCGCCGTCCGAGGTGAGCACCCGCGGCGGCGTGAGCGCGCGGTACGACCTGAACTCGTCCTTGCGCCGCCGGATCAGCTCGTCGTCCACCCGGTTCGAGCGCACGACCTCCTGCAATTCCTGGAACCGCAGGAAGAAGACGTCCTCCGCCTCGCGGAGCACCCCCGCCCGCACCAGGCGCCCGGCCTCGCCCAGCAGGGCCTGCTTGTAGACGAAGTACCGGCTGATCATCCCGTACTTCGGGTACTCCCGGTACCCGGTGAACGTCCGGACGAGGTCGATCCTCCGCTTGGTCTCCTCGGCCTTCCGCTCGCCGTCCGGCAGGTCCCGCAGGCGCTCCAGCAGGTCCCGTTCCGCCTGCCACGCCTCCCGCCGCCCCTGCTCGAAGCGCCGCGCGGCCTCGCCCGGCTCGACGTCGGCGACGTTGGTGAGGAGCACGGGCAGCAGCGCGGTGGGCTGCTCGGCCCACCGCGGCCTGGTGATGTCGATCTCGCCGACGCAGCGCATGCCGTACCTGTCCAGGTAGGCCACGATGGCGTCGCGCGCCTCCCGCCCGCCGTCGAGGTCGGCCAGCCGGTCGAGGAAGTCGTCCCCGGCGTCGCGCAGGAAGGCGACGACCTCCGGAAACGGGCGGATCACGTCCGCGACGTCGAGCAGCGCCAGCCCCATCTCCGAGGTGACGTTGTGCGGCACGGACTGGGTGAGCACGTCGGCCGCGTTCCGCTCGCCCAGCCACTCCCGCAGGTGCTCGTTCAGCCACCACGACGCCTGCATCGCCGCCATGATCACCTCGATGCTGCGCGGCTCGAACAGCAGCCGCCTCAGCTCCTGGATGTCGGTCAGGATGAAGTCGAGCAGCTCCGACCCGGACTTGGCGCTGATCTCGCGCCGCGCCGCCGCGACGGACTCCTCCCCTCGCTTGATCATCTCGGTGACGAGGTTCGGGTCGGGTTCGACCTCGGCCGGCGCCGCGCCGGGGATCGGCGGGGCGGCGGTGTCGTCCGGGAGCGACGGGAGGAAGCCGTCGCGGTCGAGGACGGTCCGCAGCGCGTCCTGCATCAGCGGATCGGACTTCCCCGAGACCGCCAGGAGTCCGTCACGGGTCGCGGGCGCGGCCAGTTGCCGGGTGACGTCGACGAACAGGCGGCCGCCCGCCTCGGCCATGGGCCGCGGTGTCGTCAGCTGCCACACGGAGAGCCCCAGGGGCTTCATGGCGTCGGTCATCATCTGCTGGTGGCCGACGGAGAGGTAGACGTGGTTCTCCCGGTCGTCGGCCTCGGGGATGGGGAACAGGGTGGTGATGGGCCGGCTCTGCACGATGTGGAAGCCGTCGTCGTCCAGGCACCACTCGATGTCCTGGGGCCGGCCGAAGTGCGCTTCGATCCGCCGGCCCAGCCGCACCAGCTCCACGACCTGCCCGTCCGTCAGCGCGGGCCGGTCCCGCCGCGCCGGGTCGGTCGCCCGCTCCCGCGTCCCGCCGCCCGGCAAGGGCTCCACGGCGAGCCCCTTGGCGGCGATCGCCCTCGCCACGACGCGGTCGTCCCGCACCTGGTAGGAGTCCGCGTTCACCAGGCCGGACACCAGGGCCTCGCCGAGGCCGACCGTCGCCTCCACCGAGGCGACCTTCCGGTTGGACGTCACCGGGTCGGCCGTGAACAGGACGCCGGCCGCGTGCGGGAAGACCATCCGCTGCACGACCACGGCCATGTGGACCTCGCGGTGGTCGAAGCCGTTGCGCAGCCGGTAGGTCACGGCCCGCTCGGTGAACAGCGAGGCCCAGCACCGGCTGACGTGCCGGAGGACGGCCTCCGCGCCGACGACGTTGAGGTAGCTGTCCTGCTGGCCCGCGAACGAGGCGCCCGGCAGGTCCTCGGCCGTCGCGCTCGACCGGACGGCGCAGGCCACCCCGTCGCCGAGCCCGGCGAGCGCGCCGGTGATGTCCGCCGCCACGTCGTCCGGGACGGCGATCCCCTCGATGATCCGCCGGATCTCCGCGCTGTGGGCGCGGACCGCCTCGCGGTCCTCCGGGTCCAGCCGTGCCGACCGGTCCAGCGCCTCGCCCAGCGACGGCGCGTCGCGCACGATCCGCCGGAACGCGTCCGTCGTCACGCAGAACCCGGCCGGCACCCGGATTCCCCCGATTCGGAAAAGCTCCCCCAGGTGCGCGCCCTTGCCACCGACCTCCGCGATCCGCGATTGGTCGATGTCCTGGAAACCGAGCACGTAGTTGCCCATCCGGTCACTGTCCCCCGTCCGCCCTGTCGGGCTTCCCGCGTTCGGCGCGCCCGGTCCCCCGGGCTCGGGCGCGCGTTCGCCCTGCGATGCCCGATTGGCACCATTTCCGCAGGTCTCGGCTTTGGCCGGGAGATTCTGCGGCATGACCGGGGCCTTGCCGCAAGACCCCCTGTCTGCTATATGTTGAGAGTGGCAGGGAGAGGGTGCTCTCCGTGCCCTTTTCTTTGCCCGCGGTGATTCACCCCCTTGTCCCGGACGACGTCGCCGCCATCATCGCCGCCGGGCGGGAAGTCCGCCGGGCGGCGCGGGAGGGATCCCTTCCCGGTTCCGAGGGCTTTCGCGGGGTCAGGGGCCGTGCGGGTGTCGGTGGGCGGGGCCGTCGTCCAGGGCGTCGAGTTGCCGGCGCACGCGCTCCGCGTCGGCGTCGCGGCCCTGGTCCCGGTACAGCTCCAGCGCCTCCCGCCACGCGCGGCGGACCTCGTCGTGCCGGCCCAGCGCGGCCAGCGGGTGGCCCAGGCGGTCGAGGGTGCCGGCGATCTCGTAGGTGTCGCCGAGCCCGCGATAGCGGTCCAGGGCGTGTCGGTAGTGCTCGACGGCTTCCCGGTGGTGGCCGGTGTGGTGCTCGATCCAGCCCAGGCTGTCCAGCGTCGCCGCTTCGCCGGTGGGATTGTCGTGGTCGCGGTGCAAAGCGAGGGCGGCCCGGCAGTGCTCGCGGGCGGTGTCGTGGTCGCCGCAGCGGGCGGCGTACCAGCCCACCGAGTTGAGCGCGAGGGCTTCGCGCACCGGGTGGCCGGCGGCGCGGTGCAGGGCCAGCGCCCGCTCGGCGTGCTCCAGCGCGCGGCGGTCGTCGCCCTGCCGCTCCCACGCCATGGCGAGCGTGTGGTGGACGTTCGCCTGCTCGGCGGGATCGCGCGCCCGCCCGGCCAGGTCGAGGGCCTGCCGCAGGTGGTCGACGGCCTCCTCGTGGCGCCCGGACCGGGAGCAGGCGCGGCCGAGGCGGCGGTGGGCGAGGGCGCGGGTCGCCGGGTCGGGCAGGTCGGCGGTGGCCTCCACCGCGGTCCGCCACACGACCAGGTCGTCACGGAGGTGTCCCCGCCGGTCGTGGAAGGTGCTCAGCACCCCGGCGAGCTGCCACACCACGTCGGCCCGCCCTGCGGCGGCGGCGGTGTGCTGGGCGGCCAGCACGTTGGGGCGCTCCACGTCCAGCCACGCCGTCGCCGCGCCTTCGTCGGCCGGTCGGTCGGGGTGGACGCCGGCGGCGGGCTTGCCGACCGGGACCGGCGTGCGGTGGGGGTCCAGGACGCAGGCGGCGTGGTGCGCGCTGTGCAGGTAGAAGTCGACCACCCGGCGCAGCGCCGCCTGCCGCACCGGTTCCGCCAGGTCTTGGGCCAGGGTCGTGGCGTAGGCGCGGACGAGGTCGTGCATCGCGTACCGGCCGCGGGCGTCCCGGTCCACCAGGGAGGCGTCCTGCAGGGCTTTCAGCTCCCGGCGGGCCGCGGCCGGCGGCAGGTCGGTCAGGCAGGCGGCGGCCGGCACGCCGGTGTCGCGGCCGGGCGCGATCCCCAGCAGCGCGAACACCTCCCGTTGCCGGGGCGTCAGGTGCCGCAGGGACCAGGACAGCACTGCGGGCAGGCTGGCGGTCGGGTCGTCGTCCGCCAGCGCGTCCAGGCCCGATTCGCGCAGCTCGGTGACGACCTCGTCCAGCGGCACCTCGGGCCGGGTGCGGGCGTGGGCCGCGATCACGCCCAGGGCCAGCGGGAAGCCGCCGCAGGCCCGGACCAGCTCGGCCACCGCCCGGCGCTCGTCCGCCACCCGCGCCGCCCCCAGCGCCGCGGCCAGCGCGGCGTGGGCCTCGGCGTCGGTCAGCACGTCCAGCAACAGCGGCCGGACGCCGTGGCGGGCGACCAGCCCCGGCAGCCGGTGGCGGCTGGTCACCACCACGGTGCAGCTCCCGCCGCCGGGCAGCAGCGGTGCGACCTGGTCGCTGGTGGCCGCGTTGTCGAGCAGGACCAGCACCCGCCGGTCGGCCACCAGGCTGCGGAACAGCGCGGCCTGGGCGTGCGGGTCGGCCGGGAGGCGGTCGGGCGCGACGCCGAGCGCGTCGAGGAAACCCCGGACCGCCGCCGCAGGTTCCATCGGCCGCGAGTCCGGGCCGAACCCCCGCAGGTCCACGAAGAGCTGCCCGTCGGGGAACTCGTCCAGGCGCCGGTGGGCCCAGTGCAGCGCCAACCACGTCTTGCCGATCCCGCCCGCGCCCGCGATCGAGGTGACCGACACCGCGCCGGCGGGGGCGCGGCGGGCGGCGTCCAGGCGGTCCAGCTCGGCGCGCCGGCCGACGAACGACGCCGGCGCGGCGGGCAACTGCCGCGGCGTCACCGGCACGGCGGACAGCTGGGACGGCGTCACCGGCACGGCAGGTGGCTGGGACGGCGTCACCGGCACGGCAGGTGGCTGGGACGGCGTCACCGGCACGGCAGGTGGCTGGGACGGCGTCACCGGCACGGCGGTCGCCCGGGGGCGCGGGGCGTCGACCGGGGAGCCCGGGCGCAGCGCGGGATCGTCGGCGAGGATCCGCCGGTGCAGTTCCCGCAGCGCCGCGCCGGGGTCGCTGCCCAGCTCGTCCACCAGCCGGTCCCGCAGCCTGCGGTAGTGCGCCAGGGCGTCGGCGGTGCGCCCGGCGCGGTGCAGCGCCAGCATGAACCGGCCCGCCACCCGTTCGTCCCACGGCCACTCGGCGACCCGGTCGGCCAGCTCGGCGACCAGGTCCTCGCCGTGCCCCAACCGCAGCAGCGCGTCGGTCAGGTCGGACTCGGCGTCCGCCCGCTCCCGGTGCAGCCGGGCGCGCTCCGCCGCGGCCCAGTCCCCGTCCACGCCGGTCAACGCGTCCCCGCGCCACAGCCCGAGCGCTTCCGCGAGCAGGTCCGCCACCCGCCCGTCGCCGTCGGCGCACGTCCGGGCCCGAGCGCGCAGGTCGCGGAACCGGTGGAGGTCGACGACGCCGTGCCCGATCCTCAACGCGTACCCGCCCGCGCCCCGGACGACGCCCGCCGTCCCCGCCGCCCCGACCGTCCCGCGCAGCCGGGACAGGTAGTTGACCAGCGTCGCGCGCGCCCTGGGCGGTGTGGCGTCACCCCAGACGCGCGCCATCAACCGGTCCACCGACACCACCCGGTCGCCGTCCACCGCCAACGCCGCCAGCACGCAACGCTGCCTGGGCGAGCCGGCGTCGACCGGCCGGCCGTCCACGAGGACGGCCACCTCGCCCAGCAATCGCACCTCCAGCACCGCTTCCCCCCGCCCCCGAACGCCCCCCGGCGAGCCATGGGTACCGCTCCCGACCAGCCGTCGAGGGGTTTCCCGACGAATTCACACGATCGGTGGCCCGCCCGGGAGCGCGCCGCGGCCGGTCCGGGTCGCCGGTTCCGGACCACGGCGGTGGGCCGCACCCGATTGCTACGATCGCCGCTCCGCGCAACCGGTTCGGGAGGCCCACGTGACGTCGTCGGTTCGGGACGCGCTGGCCTCGTTGGCCGCGCTGCTGGCACCCGGCGAGCCGGACGTGGCCCGTCGCGTCGTCGCCGCGCACGACGATCCCGAGGGATACGTGCGGGAGCACGCCGACCGGCTCGACGAGCGCGGCATCGACGAACCGATCCCCGAGCTGGCGTGGATCGCGCTGGTGGACGCGCTCGCCGACCACGGCCTGCTGGCCGAGGTGGACTGGAAGGAAGCGGCGGACGAGATCGTCGCCCAACTGCGCGACCTGCGCTCCAGCCCGGCGGGGGCGTGGGCGTGGGCGGACCGGGTCGCCGGCGACCTGCCCGCCTACGACTTCCTCGGCCGGGCGGGCGCGGAGCTGCGCGCCGCCGGCACCACCCTGGCCGTGCTCGACATCGAGTCCGACTGCTACCCGCTCGTGCTGCTGCCCAACGCCGACGCCGAGGAGCTGCGCTCGCTCGCCGGCGCGACGGGCTTCACCGCCGCGGTCCTGGGCGACCCGGCCTGACGCCACGCGGCTCCCCGGCCCCCGGTTCCCGGGTGACCGCGGCGACGCAGCCCGGAGCCGGTCACGGCGCCACCGCAATCCCCGGTGGCCGTCGCGGATCGTCGCCGAGCCGGAGCGGTTGTGGTGCGAACGGACCACAGCACGTTGCCCCGACTGCGGTTAACGTGCGGCCGTGCGGTCGTCGCGATCGCACGCGCAGCCACGTCCGGGCGTCACCGAGGAGATTCGTTCATGCAGGTCAATCGCAGTCTGGTCACCGCTGTCGGCGCGCTCGCGCTGCTGCTGACGGCCTGCTCGGACGACACCGCGGGCACCGCCGCGCCCGGCACCACCGAACCGGCCGCCGAGACCACGTCCAGCGCCGCCGCGGAGACCACGACCACCGAGGCGTCCGCCAAGCCCTCGGCCGACGCGTCCGCCGGGGACGTCACCCCGCCCGGCACGCAGCTCCGCGTGGGCGAGCGCGCCGTGGTGCCGTTCAAGTACGGCACCGACAAGACCGGCACGATCGCGATCGTGGTCACCGCGATCGAGCAGGGCGCGAACGCCGACCTGGCCGCCTTCGGCGACAAGGCCAAGGGCATCACGCCGTACTACATCAGGGTCTCGGTGGAGAACGTCGGCGGCACCGACCTGTCCTACAGCTCGGTGAGCCTGCGCGCCGTCGGCCCGGACGGCAAGGGCACCGGCGTGATCATCAGCGGCGAGACCGCCCAGTGCGAGTCGGAGACGGCGAAGAAGGACTTCACCACCGCCGGCGCCAAGTTCGAGACCTGCGTCCTGCAGGGCGCGCGCGAGGGCTCGACGGTCGCGGGCGCGACGTTCGACAAGGGCGACGGCTACGACAAGTCGCCGATCACCTGGAAGTCCTGACCGCCACCGGGCCGACCGGCGGGTCGGGTCGGGTCGGTCATCATCGTCCTCACCGGACGGCCGCGTCGCCGAGCAGGCACGCGCGCCCCACCCACGAGGAGGACGCATGACCCCGGTATCCGTCGTGACCGGCGCAGGCTCGGGCGTGGGGCGGGTGGTCGCCCGCGCGCTGCTCGACGCCGGGCACCGGGTGGCGCTCGCCGGGCGGCGCGCGGACGCGCTGACCGCGACGGCGGCGGGCGCACCCGCCGGGTCGGTCCTGGTCGTGCCCACCGACGTCACGGTGGAGTCGTCCGTCGACGCGCTGTTCGACGCGGTGCGCGAGCGGTGGGGTCGGGTGGACGTGCTGTTCAACAACGCCGGGACGAACGTCGCCGCGACCCCGTTGCCCGACTTCACCCTGGACCAGTGGGCGAAGGTCGTCGACACGAACCTGACCGGCTCGTTCCTGTGCGCCCGCGCCGCGTTCCGGGTGATGCGCGACCAGGACCCGCAGGGCGGCCGGATCATCAACAACGGCTCGGTGTCCGCCCACGCGCCCCGCCCGGACGCGGTCGCGTACACCGCGAGCAAGCACGCCATCACCGGCCTGACCAAGGCCATCTCGCTGGAGGGCCGCCGGCACCGCATCGCGTGCGGCCAGATCGACATCGGCAACGCCGCGACGCCCATGACCGAGCGCATGGCCCGGGGCGTGCCGCAGGCCGACGGCTCGATCGCCGCCGAGCCGACCATGGACGTCGCGCACGTCGCCGACGCCGTCCGCTACATGGTCGGGCTGCCCCTGGAGGCCAACGTGCAGTTCATGACCGTCATGGCCACCACCATGCCGTTCATCGGCCGGGGCTGAGCGCCGACGCCAACTCCCCGATCATCGGCGGACCGACCCGGCAGCAGCCGCCGACGAGCCGCGCGCCGCCCTCGACCCACCCGGCCACGCGGGCGGGCTCGAAGGCCGCCGCGCCGGTCCAGTCGCGGGCCGTCGCGTCCCAGCTCTCGCCGCTGTTCGGGTACGCCACGACGGGCTTGCCGGCGACCCGCCGCGCGATCGCCACGGCTTCGCCCACGTCGGCCGGGTCGCAGCAGTTGACGCCGACCGCGACCACCTCGTCCACCCCGCGCACCGCCGCGAACGCCTCGGCCAACGGCTGACCGGCGCACGTCCGGGTGCCGCGGGCGCTGTAGGAGAGCCACAGCGGGACGCCCGACCCGGCGACCACCCGCAGCACCGCCTCGGCCTCCTCGACGTCGGGGACCGTCTCGACCGCGAGCACGTCGGCCCCGGCCTCGGCCAGCACCTCGATCCGGGGCCGGTGGAACGCCTCCAGCGCGGCCGGCGGGAGCCCGTACCGGCCGCGGTACTCCGAGCCGTCCGCGAGCATCGCGCCGTACGGGCCGACCGACGCCGCCACCCACCGCGGTCCGTCCACGTCGGACGCCGCCGCACGGGCCAGCGCCACGCTGTCGCGCAGCAGCCCGGCCGTCTCCCGCGCGTCCAGCCCGCGCCGGGCGAAGCCCTCGAACGTCGCCTGGTAGCTGGACGTGATCGCGACCTCCGCCCCGGCCCGGAAGTAGGCGAGGTGGGCGGCCCTGATCGCGTCCGGGTCGGTCAGCAGCAGGCGCGCGGACCAGAGGGAGTCGGACAGGTCGTGCCCGGCGTCCGCGAGCGCGGTCGACAGCCCGCCGTCGAGCACCACCACCCGACGGGCCAGCACGTCCGACAACCGCTCCCGCGTGCCACCCACGCCCCCGACCCTACCGGCGTGCGGCCCGCGCGGCGGCGACGAACTCCCGCATGAGCCCGTGGTCCTTGACCCCGCGGCTCGCCTCGATGCCGCTCGACACGTCCACGCCCCAGGGCCGCGCCCGGGAGACGGCCTCGGCGACGTTGGCCACCCCGAGACCGCCCGCGAGCAGCCACCGGCCGTCCGGCCGGGCGCCGTCGAGCGCGGCCAGGTCCCACCGGTGCCCGGAGCCCGCCTGCGGCGAGTCGAGCAGCAGCATCTCCTCGCCGTAGGCGCCGACCCGCACGTCGGTGTCCGCGGTCAGGGACACCGCCCGGATCAGCGGCTTGCCCGCCGCGGCCACCTCCTCGAACGCCTCGCGCGGGTAGTCGCCGTGCAACTGCACCGCGCCGACCCCGGTCCGCTCGACGAGCCGCCGCACGTCCGCCGCCGCCACCCCGCTCACCACGCCGACGGTGAGCACGTGCGGCGGCACGTCGCGCACCAGCCGCCGTGCGGTGTCGGGGTCCACCTGCCGGACGCTCGCGCTGAGCACGAAGCCGACCGCGTCGGCCCCAGCCTCCACCGCCGCGGCCACGTCGGCCGCCGTGCGCAGCCCGCACAACTTGACGTACATGCCGCAGACAGTAGCGACGAGCGGGCCGCCCGCCACTGCCCGGCACGCGGTCGTCTCGGTCGGCGGGCCGCTCCCCCGGGCACGCCGACCACGGAGGCCGCGGGCCGTCGGCGGCCTCACCGGTCCGCGAGGGTCCAAGCCGGGCGATACTGGGTGCCGTGACCGCGAGAGCGCCCCGCCTGGAGATCGAGTACTGCACGCAGTGCCGCTGGTTGCTGCGGGCCGGCTGGACCGCGCAGGAGTTGTTGACGACCTTCACCACCGAGCTGGGCGAAGTCGCGCTCGTGCCGGGCACCGGCGGCGTGTTCGACGTCCGGCTCGACGGCGAGACCCTGTGGTCGCGCAAGGACCGGGAGGGCTTCCCCGACCTCGCCGTGCTCAAGCAGCTGGTGCGCGACCGCATCGCCCCCGACCGCGACCTCGGCCACACCGACCGCCACCGCAGGACGCCCCCGCAGTAGTCAAGGGAGGACCGTGCTCACGCGCGGGGCGGTGCCGGCGTGGTCAGCGACACCGGCGTCGTCCGGGGTGTCGATCCCCCGCCGCCGGTGATCCAGGACGGCGATGACCGCCGGCAGCACGGTGGCGATGCCGAGCAGGGTCGCCCACACCGGCGTGAGCATCACCACGGCGTACTGGTCCAGCCAGACCGCGGCGCGGGTGGACAGCAGGTTCGGGCCGCCGGCGCTCACGGTGAACAGGGCGACCGCACCCAGCGCCGGCACGCCGGAGGTCCGCGCGAGCCGGCGGAGGGCGGCAACGTCTCCCATGGGCCGCAACCTGGCGCCAACCGGGCCGGCGCGACCGTGAAGATGCGGGAACGGGGGTGGGCACGGGCGGGGGGTCCCCCCCGCCCACCCGGGGGGGGTGGGGGGGGGGGGAGGGGTGGGCGTGTTGTTGCCCCACCGCCACCGCCCCCACCCCGGGGGCCGCCGCGGCGAGGGCGCGCGGGGCCTGGCGTCCATCGGGGTCACGTTGCACGAGTCGCACGTCGCGTGGGCGAGCTACGAACGGCCGCTGTGACCCTCCACTTCGTCCTGCCCGACGGCGTGGACGACCCGCGCTCGCCCAGCGGCGGCAACACCTACGACCGCCGCGCGATCCACGCCCTCCGCGCGCGGGGGACGGACGTGCGCGAGGTCGCGGCGCCCGGCACGTGGCCGCGCCCGGACGACCACGCCCGCCGGCACCTGGGACGGGCGTTGGCCGCGATCGCCGACGGCGCGGTCGTGCTGCTGGACGGTCTGGTGGCTTGCGGCGTGCCGGACGTGGTGACGCCGCACGCCGGCCGGCTCCGGCTGGTGGTGCTCGTGCACCTGCCGCTGGCCGACGAGACGGGCCTGGCGGCCGACGTGGCGGCCCGGCTGGACGCCGCCGAACGGGCGTGCCTGCGCGCGGTCGACGCGGTCGTGGCCACGAGCCCGTCCGCGGCCCGGCGGCTCGCCGCGCGGCACGGGCTGGAGCGCGTCCACGTCGCCGAGCCCGGCACCGACCCCGCACCGCTCGCGACGGGCACCGACGGCGTCTCGCGGTTGCTGTGCGTGGCGTCGCTGACCCCGCGCAAGGGGCACGACGTGCTGGTGCGCGCCCTGGCCTCGGTGGCGGACCTGCCGTGGACCTGCGCGTTCGTCGGGCCGGTGCGCGAGCCGGTCGACGGGTTGATCAGCCGGCACGGCCTCGGGTCGCGGATCGAGGTGACCGGTCCGCTCGCCGGCGCGGCGCTGGCGCGGGCGTACGCGACGGCGGACCTGTTCGTGCTGGCGTCGCGGGCCGAGACGTACGGCATGGTGGTGACCGAGGCGCTGGCGCGGGGCGTGCCGGTGGTGGCCAGCGCCGTGCCGGACGCGCTCGGCGACGGCGGGCTGCTCCTGCCGCCGGGCGACGCGCCGGCGTTCGGCCGCGCGTTGCGGCGCTGGCTCACGGACGAGGCGTGGCGGCGTGACCTGCGCGCCCGTGCCTCGGCGCGCCGCGGCGGGCTGTCCACTTGGGACGCGACGGCCGAGGCCCTGGCGGCGGTGCCGGCTACCCTGCGGCCATGAGCACCTTCGCACCGGAATGGCTGTCCCTGCGCGAGAAGGCCGACGCCGAGGCCCGTGCGCTCGACCTGGTCGAGCGGGTCCGGGAGATCGATCTGAACCGCGACCCCCTCGTGGTGCGTGATCTCGGGTGTGGAACGGGTTCGTTGGGGCGGTGGCTCGCCGGGCGGCTGGGCGGTCCGCAGCACTGGGTGCTGCACGACCGCGACCCCAGGCTGCTCAGCATCGCGGCGGCGACCATGAGCGGGGTGACGATCGAGACGCACGAGGGCGACGTCACCGCGTTGACCGCCGCCGACCTGGCCGGGACGTCGCTGGTCACCGCGTCGGCGCTGCTCGACCTGCTGACGGCGGGCGAGGTGGACGCGCTGGCGGCGGCGTGCGTCGGCGCGGGCTGCCCGGCGTTGTTCACGCTGTCCGTGGCGGGTCGGGTGGAGTTCGACCCGGCCGAGCCGCTGGACGAGGACTTCGCGGCCGCGTTCAACGCCCACCAGCGGCGGGTGGTGGACGGGCGGCGGCTGCTCGGGCCGGACGCGGTGGAGGCGGCGGCCGAGGCGTTCGCGCGGCGGGGCGCGGAGGTGGTGACGAGCCCGAGCCCGTGGCGGTTGGGCGCGGACCAGGCGGCGCTGGCGGGGGAGTGGCTGCGCGGGTGGGTGGACGCGGCGGTCGAGCAGGAGCCCCGGCTGGCCGCCGACGCGCCCGGCTACGTGTGGCGCAAGCTCGACCACGGCCCCCTGGTCGTGGTGCACCACACCGACCTGCTGGCGGTGCCGCGCCGTGGTTGAGGCGGGGCGGGGACCTTCGGCGGCTCGGCGCGGTGCCGCGGCGTGTGTGGTGGCGCGTGTCCGGCGCGTTGCCCTGGGTGCGGCCCGCGGTGCCGGGGTGAAGTCGGCGGTGCGGCGCGCGTGGCCGTGGGTGAGGGTGGTGGCGGCGGTCGCCGTGTTGGCGCTCCTGGGGTGGCGGTGGGGCGCGGACGCCGTCCTGGCCGGCCTGCGGGCCGTGGACGGGTGGGCGGTGGTCGGGGCGCTCGGCATCGGGCTGGTCTCGACGGTGGCCAGTGCCTGGCGCTGGTGCCTGGTCGCCCGCCGCCTCGGCCTCCCGCTCACCCTCCGCGCCGCCGTGCCCGACTACTACCGCGCGCTCCTGCTCAACGCCGTGCTGCCCGCCGGCGTCCTCGGCGACGTGCACCGGGCGGTCGGCCACGGGCACCGGTCGGGCGACCTCGGCCGCGGCGTGCGGGCGGTGGTGTTCGAGCGGTGCGCGGGACAGGTCGTGCTGGTCGCGGCGGCGCTCGTGGCGCTCTGCGCCGGGGTCGTGCCGGTCGGGCTGCCCGACCTCCGCGGGCCCGCGCTCCTGGTCGCGGCGGTCGCGCTCCTGGTCGTGGCGGTCGCGGTCGTGGCCGGGCGGTCGCGGCGGGTCCGGCGGGCGGTCCGGGCCACCTGGCGGGACGCCCGCGCCGGCCTGGTGAACCGCGAGGTGCTGCCGAAGGCGGCCCTGCTGTCCGTCGCCGCGCTGGCCGGGCACGTGGCGTTGTTCCTCCTCGCCGCCCGGACGGCGGGCGTCGACGCGCCCCTCGGCCGGCTCGTGCCCCTGGCGGTGCTCGCCCTGCTGGTGATGGCCGTGCCGCTGAACGTCGGCGGCTTCGGGCCGCGGGAGGCGTTCCTGGCGGTGGCGTTCGGCGCGGCCGGGCTCGGCGCGGCCCAGGGGCTCGCGACGGGTGTCGTCCACGGCGTGCTGGCGATGGTCGGCAGCCTGCCCGGCGTGCTCGCGCTGGGCCGCTTTAGAACACCGCGAGGCACGACCCGAACGCCTCGACCAGCCGCGCGAGCACGGCCCGGCCCTTGTCGGCTGACGCCAGCGACGGCCGCCCCACCACGCCCGACGACGTGTACGGCGCGAGCCCGAGCGTGAGCAGGTGCGGCCGGTCGTCGGCCAGGTGGTCGCCCCGCTCGTAGCCGGGCTTCACCAGGTCCGGGTGGGCGTGCAGGAGGATCGACGTCTCCAGCTCGCCCGCGTGCATGTCGCCGTGCGCCGTGGTCGCCAGCCCGGCGGCCGCGCGGGCCGCGCTCCAGTCGCCGCCGCCGGGGAACAACGCCATCCCCTCGGCCTCCTGCACGACGTTGGCCAGCACGTAGTTGCCGCCGTGCCCGTTGACCAGCACCAGGTTCGGCACGCCGGACCGGCGCAGCGAGTCCGCGACGTCCCGCACCACCGCGTGCAGCGTCCGCGCCGAGATGCTCACCGTGCCCGGCCAGGCCGCGTGCTCGTGCGAGCACGAGATCGTGATCGGCGGGAGCAGCTGCACCGGGTGCGCGTCCGCGACGGCCCGCGCGATCGTGCACGCGACGACCGTGTCCGTGGCCAGCGGCAGGTACGGGCCGTGCTGCTCGTGGCTGCCGACGGGCAGCACCGCCACGGTCGCCGCGCGCCGCCGCACGTCCTCGGTGGTGTCAGGCAGGTACATGCCCGGCACCGTAGTCAACGCGGTGGCACAGGGCCGGGAGCGCGCCGCTCGCCAACCGCGGCAGCACGGACGGCAGGTCCTCGAACCGGCTCGCGCCGGTGATCAGCGCGTCGAACGCGGGGTCGGCCAGCAGCTCCAGGGCCAGGGCCATCCGCTCGGCGTGCGTGCGGTCGGGCCGCGCGACCACGCCCACCTGGCTGCCGACCAGCCGCAGCCGGCGCGAGTGGAACGACTCGCCCAGCGCCACCGCGACCGGGCGGTCGCCGTACCAGCTCAGCTCCACCACCCGGCCCTCGGGCGCGAGCAGCTCCAACGACCGGGCCAGCCCCTCCTCCGACGCGCTCGCGTGCACCACCAGGTCGCAGTCGCCCGCCGCCTCGTCCGGGGAGGCGAACCCGACGCCGAGCGCCGCCGCCACGGCCGCCCGCGCCGGGTCGGCGTCGACCAGTTGCAGCCGCACGCCGGGGAACCGGGCCAGCAGCGCGGCCACGCAGCACCCCACCATCCCGCCGCCGACGACCGCGACCCGGTCGCCGACCAGCGGCCGGGCGTCCCACAGCGCGTTGACCGCCGTCTCCACCGTCCCGGCCAGCACGGCCCGCCCGGCGGGCACCGCGTCCGGCACGGGCGTCACCGCGGCGGCGGGCACCACGTAGTGCGTCTGGTGCGGGTAGAGGCAGAACACCGTGCGGCCGAGCAGCGGTCCCCGTTCGACCACGCCCACGTTGAGGTAGCCGTACTTCACCGGCCACGGGAAGTCGCCGTCCTGGAACGGGGCCCGCATCACCGCGCGCTGGCCCGCCGGCACGCCGCCGCGCAGCACCAGGCTCTCCGTGCCCCGGCTGACGCCCGTGTGCAGCGTCCGGACCAGCACCTCGTCCGGTCCGGGCTCGGGCAGCGCGACCGGCCGCACCTCGCACTCCCCGGCCGCGGTGAACCAGAGGGCCCTCGCCGTGCGTGTCACCTGTCAAACCTCCGAACACGACGAGGGGCGCGATGACGACACTCCACCACACCGCGGCCGGTGACGCGGAACCCCTCGCCTGGGCGGGCGGGCAGGTGCTCCTGCTGGGCGTGCTGGAGGGCACGGTCGGGCTGGGGCCGCTCGGCTGGCTCGCGGGCCTCGCCTACGCCGTCGCGACCCCGGTGCTGCTCGGCGGCGCGCTCCGGCGGTCGGAACGGGGCGTGCTCGGGCCGGCCGACCGGGTGACGCTCGCCCGGGGGCTGTTGGTCGGCGGCGTGACGGCGCTGGTGGCGGCCGGCGGTCCCGCGGCCCTGCTGGTGCCGCTGGCCGCCGTCGCGCTCGCGCTCGACTTCGTCGACGGCCGGGTCGCGCGGCGCACCGGCACGGCGTCCCCGCTGGGCGCGCGGTTCGACATGGAGGTCGACGCGTTCCTGATCCTCGTGCTGAGCGTGCGCGTCGCGGCGGAGTTCGGTCCGTGGGTGCTGGTCGTGGGCGCGCTGCGGTACGCGTTCGTGGCGGCCTCCTGGGGTCTGGCGTGGCTGCGCGGTCCGCTGCCGCCGAGTTGGGCGCGCAAGGTCGTGGCCGCGGTGCAGGGCGTCGTGCTCACGGCCGCCGCCTCCGGTTGGATGCCGCACGCGGGCGTCCTGGTCGCGCTCGCGCTGGTGTCGCTCGTCTGGTCTTTCGGCCGCGACATCGCCCGGTTGTGGCGCGGTGCCCCGGCCCCGGTGGAAGGGATCAACCATGTCTGACGCGGCTCGGGTGGACGTCGCCCGCGGTGTCGGGAACGTCGTCCTGTGGGTGGCGCAGGTGGGGCTGGCGGCGTACTTCGCCTACAGCGGGGTGTCGTTGCTCGGGGACGACTTCGTCGGCAAGTTCGACCGGATCGGACTGGGGCAGTGGCTGCGGTACGTGACGGGCGTGCTGGAGCTCGCGGGCGCGCTCGGCCTGCTCGTGCCGCGGCTGTGCGGGCTCGCCGCGGCGGGCCTGGCGGGCGTGATGGCGGGCGCGGTGGCCACGGAGCTGGTCATCCTGCGCGACACCGGAGGCGCGGTGCTGCCCGCGGCGCTGCTGGCGGTGGCGGCGGTGATCGCGTGGTTCCGCCGCGACGCGGTCCGCGCCGCCGTTCAGCGCTTCGGGAAGTAGCGCAGCACGACGACGTCGCCCAGCCTGGTCACGTCCTCCAGGTGGAACCGCCGCGCCGGACCGCCGGGGAACTCGGCCGGGTTCACGAACCGCGGCGCGGCGGCCTGGCCGATCAGCATCGGCGCGACGGCCATCCGCAGCTCGTCGGCCAGCCCGGCGGCCAGGAACGCGGTGTGGATCGTGCCGCCGCCCTCCACCATGAGCCGGTCCACGCCCCGCTCGCCGAGGTCGTCCAGCAGCGCGCCGAAGTCGACGGACGGGCCGAGCGACACCACGTCCGCCACGTGGCCGACGGCGGCGGCCGCCCGCCGATGCCCGGGTTCGGCGGTGTAGACGACCTTGTCGCCGCCGTGGTGCCAGAACCGCAGGTCCGGGTCGAGGTCGCCGGTGCCGGTGACGGTCACCTTCACCGGGTACTCGGGCCGGCCGGACGCGACCCGGGCGGCGCGCCGGCGCGCGCAGTTGACCAGCAGGCGCGGGTTGTCGCGGCGGACGGTCCCCGCGCCGACGAGGATCGCGCCGGACTCCGCGCGCACCTGGTCGACGTGGTCGAAGTCCTCCGCGTTGGACAGCGGGAACCGTTGCGCGCCGTGGTCGTCGATGTAGCCGTCCACGCTGACGGCGACGCTGAGCAGGACGTACGGACGGGTCACCGCCTCACCGTACCGACGGCCGCGCGGCGGTCGTGGCTCCGGCGCTGCGGCCGGTCCGCCCGGGCGCGGGTGGTCCCGGGTGAACCGCGCCGGGTGTGCTCGCGTTGTACCGGGTGGGACGACCGGAGAGGACCGCATGACCGACACCGTGGACCGTCGTGGCCGTCGGGTCGCGGTCACCGCCCTGGCCTCGGTGTTCGTGCTGCTGGCCCTGGTCACGCCGGGCGACTTCGACTCGGTGACGCCCCTGTCGTTCCTGCGCTTCCCGGTCGAGGGGCTGCTCGGCGTGGCCCTGGTGCTGGTCCTGCCCGCACGGGCGCGGCCCGTGGCGGCGGCGGTCGGCGGCGCGGGCCTCGGCGTGGTGTTCCTGGTGAAGCTGCTGGACATCGGGTTCGACGCGGTGCTGTACCGGCCGTTCGACCTGGTGCTCGACTGGCCGTTGCTGGGGCCGGCGGTGGACTACGTGGACGTGACGGCGGGGCGGTTCGCGGCGGTGGCGGTCGTGGTGGTGGCCGTGCTGCTCGCGCTCGCGGTGGTGTTCCTGATGGCGCGGTCCGCGGTGCGGCTCGGCGGTGTGGTGGCGCGGCGGCGCGGGGCGGCCGCGCGGGCGGTCGCGGTGCTGGCCGTCGCGTGGGTCGCGCTCGCCGTGCCGGGTGTGCGGATCACGCACGTCGGGCCGATCGCGTCGGGCAGCACGGCGGAGTTCCTCTACGACCACGCGCGCCAGGTGGGCGTGGGGCTGCGGGACCGGGAGGAGTTCGAGGCGGAGTCGGCGGTGGACGCGTTCGGCGGCACGGCGGGCGGCGAGCTGCTGACCGCGTTGCGGGGCAAGGACGTCGTGGTGGCGTTCGTGGAGAGCTACGGCCGGGCCGCGGTGGAGCACCCCGGCATCGCGCCGCTCCTGCGCCCGGCGCTCGACGCGGGCGGGCGGCGGTTGGCGGCGGCCGGGTACTCGGCGCGCAGCGCGTACCTCACCTCGCCCACGGCGGGCGGCGGGAGCTGGCTCGCCCAGGCCACCCTGCTGTCCGGGCTGTGGGTCGACAACCAGCAGCGCTACCGCACCCTGCTGGCGGGCGACCGGCTGACGCTGGGCGGCGCGTTCCGGCGCGCGGGCTGGCGGGCGGTCGGCGTCATGCCCGGCATCACGCAGGCGTGGCCGGAGGGCGCGTTCTTCGACTACGACCGGGTCTACGCGCTCGACGACCTCGGCTACCGGGGCCCGCGCTTCGGCTACGCCGCCGTGCCCGACGAGTTCACCCTGGCGCGGTTCCAGCAGTTCGAGCGGGCGGGGGCGCACGCGCCGGTGATGGCCGTGATCCCGCTGCTGTCCAGCCACGCGCCGTGGTCGCCGTCCCCGGCGGCGGTCGGCTGGGACGCCCTCGGCGACGGCTCGGTCTACCACTCGATGACGTCGGGCGAGGCCCCGGCGGAGGACATGTTCGGCCGCGACCCGGCGGCGGTGCGCGCCGACTACGCGCGGACCGTCGCGTACTCGGTGAACACCCTCGTCTCGTACGTCGAGACCTACGGGGACGACGACCTCGTCCTGGTGTTCCTGGGCGACCACCAACCCGCGCCGTTCGTGACCGGTCCCGGGGCTGGGCGCGACGTGCCGGTCACGGTCGTGGCGCGCGACCCCGCCGTGACGGCCCGGGTCGCCGCCAGGGGCTGGACCGACGGGCTCGCGCCGTCACCGCAGGCCCCCGTGCGGCCGATGAACGCGTTCCGGGACCAGTTCCTGGCCATACGTTCTCCTGACTGCGCCGCGGTGACGGATGCACTACCGTCCGCAGCGGCAACCGGAGGTGCCCGATGACGACCGTTCGGCACGCGTTGATCGCCGTCGTCGCGGTGGTGGTGACGACGACGCCGGCCGGGGCGACGGGCGGTGACGCCCTGGCCGAGTCGCTGCGGCAGGCCGTGGTGGCGCAGGACTTCAACGACGTGCTCGACCTGACCCCGCCGGCGGCGACGGCCTCACGGGCGGGCGCGCCGGAGAAGCACGACCCGTTGCCCGCCGGGGAGGTCGTCCGGCCGGCCGAGCCGAAACCGCTGCACCAGACGCCGAACCTGGACCTGGCGGTGATCGCGCTCGACCGCCTCGGCCGGCCCGCTGCGATGGCGGACGTGCTGCTCAGCCCGCAGTACCCGAACGGCGTCGTGGTGCCGCTGGACCGGCGGACCCTGTCCACCGACCAGGTCCGCTACCGCTGGTGGGACGACACCGAGTGGGACGTCAACGGCGGTCGGGGCACGCGCGACGTGCTCGCCGGCCGGGAGGGCGCGCCGATCGACTTCACCTCGCCGTACCCGGCGTCGGTGCTCAAGCTCATGGTCGGCTTCGGCGTGCTGCGGCTGGCCGACCAGGGGCGGGTGGACCTGGACGCGGTCTACGACTACTCGCCCGTGACGCCGCACCCGGTGTGCGGCGGGCCGTCCGCCGAGGTGGTCCGGTGGCACTTCGACCGGATGATCACCATGTCGCGCAACGAGTCCACCTGCGCGTTGATCAAGATGCTGCACGACCTGGGCGCGTGGGACGAGGTCAACCGGACGTTCGCGGAGCTGGGCATGCCGACGCTCATGGTCACCGGCACCGACCCGGGCAACGGCGGCCGGTGGATCGGGTCGAACATGGGCGCCATCGACACCGCGAAGCTGCTGCTGCTGGTCAACGGCGGGCCCGGCGTCCTGTGGGTCACCGAGGCGGGTGTGGAGGTGACCGCCGACCGGCTCGGCGCGGCGTCCCGCGCGCAGTTCCTGGCGTCGTTGGCCGACCAGGGCCACAACGAGATGCTGTCCACCACGAACCACTGCGGACGCGACTACCCGGCGCAGGGCATCCCCCAGCTCACGCCGCCGCGCTGGGTCGGGCCGGACGGCACGGTGACCGTGGGGCCGGCCGTGTACGACAGCGACGTGCGGCCGTGCGACGCGGTGGCGGAGGTGGCGTTCGGCCACAAGACGGGGTGGGTGGACACGAGCGCCGCCGACGCGGGCATCGTGAAGTCCCTGCCGGGCGGGGCGGAACGGCACTACGTCGTGGTCGCGTTCGGCAACCTGGGCACCGACTACGTCGACCGCCACCGCCCGGCCGACCGCCCCGGCGTCTTCCCCGTGCTCTACACCGAGAAGTACGCGAAGCTGGGCGCGGCCGTCGACCGGATCATGACGACGCCGCGCTGACGCGCGTCACCCGATCGGAAATCCGGTTGGTGGGTCGGGCGCGGTTCCGGTGCACTTCCGGTCATGAGCGAGCAACCCGTGCTGCGTCCGGTGCCCGTCGGCGGCTTCCCCGAGTGGCTGCCGCACGTGCGCCTGGTCGAGCTGCGGTGGCTCGACGTGATCCGGGCGGCGTTCGAGCGGTACGGGTTCTGCTCGGTGGAGACGCCGTCCGTGGAGCGCATGGAGGTGCTGCTGGCCAAGGGGGAGACGTCGAAGGAGGTCTACTCGCTCGGTCGGGCGCAGGGCGCGGAGGAGGGGCGGCTCGGGCTGCACTTCGACCTCACCGTGCCGTTCGCGCGGTACGCGGCGCAGCACTTCAACGAGCTGGTGTTCCCGTTCAAGCGGTACCAGATCCAGCGCGTGTGGCGCGGCGAGCGGCCGCAGGAGGGGCGGTTCCGCGAGTTCACCCAGTGCGACGTGGACGTGATCGACGTGGACGAGGTCGCGCCGCACTTCGACGCCGAGCTGCCCCGCCTCGTGCACGACGTCCTGACCTCGCTCGACCTGCCCCCGTGGACCCTCGCCGTCAGCAACCGCAAGGTGCTCCAGGGCTTCTGCGAGGGGCTGGGCGTGGCCGAGCCGCTCGACGTGGTCCGCGCCGTCGACAAGATCGACAAGATCGGCCCGGACGGGGTGGCGGCGCTGCTCGCGGAACGGCTCCGGCCGGCGCAGGTCGAGGCCGTGCTGGAGCTGGCCCGGTTGCGTGGCGACGTGGGGGCCGTGCGCGCGCTCGGCGTGGAGTCGGCGTTGCTGGCGGAAGGGCTCGACGAGCTGGACTTCGTGCTGGACGAGCTGTCCGACCTGCCGAACGTCGTCGCCGACTTCTCCGTCGCCCGCGGCCTGGACTACTACACCGGCACGGTCTACGAGGGCCGGTTCGTGGACTGGCCGGAGTACGGCGCGATCTGCTCGGGCGGCCGGTACGACGACCTGGCCGGGTCGTTCATCCGCCGCCGGCTGCCCGGGGTCGGCCTCTCGATCGGGTTCTCCCGGATCTTCGCCAAGATGCTGGCCGAGGGGTTGCTCGACACCGGCCCCGCCTCGCCCGCGGACGTGCTCGTGGTGCTGCCGAAGGACCGGCGGCGCACCGCGACGGCGACCGCGAAGGCGTTGCGGGACCGGGGGCTCGCCGTCGAGCTGTACCACCAGGAGGACAAGGTCGCCAAGCAGCTCCGGTACGCCTCCCGCAAGGGCATCCCGTTCGCGTGGTTCCCGCCGTTCGCCGACGGGCGGCCGCACGAGGTGAAGGACCTGGCCACCGGCGTGCAGGAGGAGGCCGACCCGGCGTCCTGGTCGCGTGACCGGGGCCGGCCCGGTCGCTAGCGGGCCAGCCGGTCCGGGATGCGCGCCAGCGGGTACGCCTGCCAGAAGAAGCGGTCGGCCGCGTGCTGGTCGGCGGCGAAGTTGACCGCCTCCGCGATCCGCCGCCCGCGGATCCGGAACGCCAGCGCCCAGGTGATGTCCAGGCCCGCCGGCCGGGTGCTCCAGCCGCGGTGCAGGTCCACGACCCAGTCGCCGTCCGCGGCGAGGAACAGCGGTTCGGCGCGGAACCCGGCCTTGGCCAGCTCGGCGAAGAACGCCAGCACCTCCTCGACGCCGGTCTTGGTGCCGGACAGCGGGTGGTGGCCGGGGATCGTCCACCGGATGTCGTCGGCGAAGAACCGGCGCAGCGCGGCCACGTCGCCGGCGGCGTAGGCCGCGTAGTAGTCCTTGATCAGCCGCACGTGCGGGTGGTCGCGTTCGGCGGCGGTGGCGGTGCCCGCGGTGAGCCACGAGCCCGTCGCCACGCCGACCGCCGTCGCGCCCAGGCCGCGCAGCACGTCGGCCCGGGACACGGTGGGGGCGTTCTGCTCCTCGGTCATGGTCCCGATCGTGGGCGGCGGGTCGCGCGGTGTCCAAGACCTGTGCCGATGCCGTTCGGTTATGGGGTGCCGCGCGCGGTGGTCCGTTGTGCCATGCTGTCGGCCGACCTTGGGGGAGGAATCGCAGTGGAAGGCTTGGCACCGCCGGAAATCCGGGACGCCGCCGAGTTCACCGCGGCCCTGCGCGCTCTGCGGGTCCGGTCGGGGTTGAGCTACCGGCAGCTCGAACGCCGCGCGGCGCGCGCGGGGGACGTCCTGCCGGCGTCCACGCTGAGCACCGCCCTGTCCCGCGCCACGCTGCCCCGTGAACAACTGCTGGCCGCCTACATCCGCGCGTGCGGGGGTGACGACGCGGCGGTGGCCGCCTGGACCGCCCTGCGCGCCGACCTGGCCGTGGCCTCCCTGGCTCCCGGCGCGACCCCCACCCCGGACACCCCCACCCCGGACATCGCCGAGCCGGACGACACCGAGCCGGACGACACCGAGGCCGACAACGCCGAGCCCACGCCCGCCGAGCCCACGCCGACCGCACCGGAGCCCGTCGCGCCAGAGCCCGTCGCGGCCGAGGCTGTCGAGTCCGAGCCCGCCGAACCCCCGCCCGCCCCCAGCGCACCCCTGCCGCAGCCGCCCGCCCCGCCCCCGACCCACGTTCCCACGCGCCCCACCCGCCGACGGCTCGCGCTGGTGGCCGGGGTGCTCGCCGTGGTCGCGATCGTGGCCCTGGCCGTCGTCCTCACCGACGGCACCGAGGCCCCCGCCCAGAACAACGCCGCCTCCACCACCCCGACCGCCACCTCCACCACCGCCCCGCCCGCGGACCCGACGACCACCGAACCCTCCACCCCACCGCCCACCACGCCGCCGCCCACCACCGCACCCCAAGCCCCGCCCGCCGCGACCACGACCACCGCCACCGCGCCGCCCCCGGCCCCCCAACCGCCCCCGGCCGCCGGGCCGAGGGACGGCATCCAGCAGATCCGTCTCGCCCACACCGGCCTGTGCGTCGGCGAAGGACCGGAGCGGGCCAACCCGCAGCGGATCGTGCTGGGCCAGCACGACTGCGCCACCGCCACCCCGCCCACCGAACTGGAACGCCTCGCCGACGGCACCTACCGCATCAAGCTGCACAACGCCGAGTACGGCCTGGGCTGCGCCACCGTCGACTACGGCGGCACGCACGACGGCCTCCTCCTCGCCGGCGACAACTGCGGCGCGAACCGGGCCGACCAGCGGTTCACCCTCGAACCGGCCAACGGCGGCTACCGGCTCCGCTCGGTGCCCGGCGCGGCGTACTGCATCGGCGTCCTCTCCGGCCGCGCCGAGCCGGGCGTCCAGCTCGTCCAGACCACGTGCACCGGTCAGGCGAGCCAGCTGTTCGTCCTCGGCCGCTGAGGTCAGGTGCGCATCTCCCGCGTCCGCCACAGCACCAGCACGAAGTACGGCGTGCCGATCAACGCGATCACGAGACCGGCCGGGACCTGCGCCGGCGCGATGACCGTCCGGCCCACCGTGTCCGCCGCGCTCACCAGCACCGCGCCCACCGCCGCCGCGACCGGCAGCACGCGCGCGTGCCGCCCGCCGACCAGCGACCGGGCCAGGTGCGGCGCGACCAGGCCGACGAACGCCACCACCCCGATCGCCGACACGGCCGTGGCCGCCAGCACGCCCGCCGCCACCAGGATCACCAGCCGCGACCGCTCCACCCGCATGCCGAGCACGCGCGGCGTGTCCTCGTCCAGGCTGTGCAGGTCCAGCTCCCGGTGCCGCGCCCACAGCAACGGCGTCAGCAGCGCCAGCGCGAGCGCGGTCGGCACCACCTGCTCCAGCGTCCGCCCGTAGGTCGAGCCGGACATCCACGTCAACGCCTTCGCCGTGTTCCACGGGTCCGACGTCACGATCATCAGCGTGATCAGCGCCATCCCGGCCGACCACATCGCGATGCCGATCACCACCAGCCGGTCCGAGTCCAGCCCGGACCGCCACGCCAGCCCGTAGACCAGCGCGAACGCCACCATGGCCCCCACCCCGGCAGCCCCGGCGACGTGCCACGCCCCGGCCATCGGCACGGCCGTGATCAACCCGATCGCGCCCAGCCCCGCGCCCGCCGTGATGCCCAGCAGGCCCGGCTCGGCCAACGGGTTGCGGCTCACGGACTGGATGCCGCACCCGGCCACGGCCAGCGCCGCGCCCGCCACCAGCGCCGCCAGCACCCGCGGCAGCCGCTGGTCCAGCACGAACGTCAACGCGGTGCCCGTGCGCCCGGCGAACCAGTTCGCCAGGTCGCCCAGCAGCACCACCCGGTCCCCGAGCATCAGCCCGACGGTCGGCGCGACGACCAGCAGCACCGCCAGCACCGCGGACGTCACCACGAGCCGGCGGGACGACGTGGCCACCCCGACCCGCCCGGCGGGGGCCTGCCGCGGCGCGCCCCCGGACCGACCCCGCCGGGCCAGCCAGATCAGCACGACCGCGCCGAGCACCGTCGTCATGACCCCGGTCGGCACCCGCACCGCCGCCGCCGAACCCATCACCGCGCGCAGCAGCACGTCCGCGCCGAGCACGATCACCACGCCGACGAGCCCGGACACCGGCAGCAGCGCCCGGTGCCTGCCCAGCCCCGGCACGAACGGCGTCAGCAGCCGGGTGATCACCGGCGCGCTCAGCCCGACGAACCCGATCGGACCGGCGATCGTCACCGCCGCCGCGGTCAGCGCCACGGTCAGCAGCACCGCGCCCACGCGCGTCCGCCGCACCCTCAACCCCAGCACGGTCGCGTTGTCGTCCCCCAGCGCGAGGATGTCGAGCGACCGGCCCATCACCAGCAACACCGCCACCGCGACCAGCACGACCGGCGTCATCTGCGCGGTCGCGTCCAGGTCGCTCACGGTCAGCGACCCGGATCCCCAGGCGAACAGCCCGGTCGTCTCCTGCTCGTACATCAGCAGCAGCAACATGGTCCCCGACTGGAGCGTGAGCATCACCGCCGAGCCGACGAGCACCAGCCGGGGGCTGGTCGAACCGCCGCCGGACAACCCCAGCACGACCACCGACGCGGCCAGCCCGCCGACGAACGCCGCCCCGCCCGCGGGCAGCGTGGGCAGGCTCAGCCCGAACGCCGCGATCGCGACCACGGCCAGGTGCGCGCCCGCGTTGACGGCGAGCGTGTCCGGCGACGCCAGCGGGTTGCGCGCGACCGACTGCATGCCCGCGCCGGCCACGCCGAGCGCGACGCCGAGCAGCAACGCGGCCAGCAGGCGCGGCACGCGCGACCCCTCCAGCACGGCGAGCGTCTGCGCGTCGCCGTTGCCCACCACGGCGTTGAGCACGTCGAGCACACCGGTCGACGCGGTGCCCTGGGTGAGGTGGACGGCGGAGAGCACGGCGATGAGCGCCACGATCCCCGCCGTCACGACGGCGGTGCGCATCAGGCGGTGGCAGCCTTCACGAACTGCTCGACGACGCCGACGACCGACTTCGGCCCGCCGAACGTCCACGTGCCCGGCTCCAGCTTGACGATCTTCCCGTTCGCCACGAACGGCAGCCGCTGCCACACCGGGTTCGCGGCCAGGCCGGTGGTGAACACGTCCTCCTCGGAGGCGCTGTAGAACAGCATGGTCTTCGGGTCGGTGACCGCGGTCATGCCCTCGACGTCGGTCGCGCCCAGGCCCCACTGCGGGTCCACCTCGCCGGTCCACGCGTTCTTCAGGCCGATCGCCTCGGCGGCGTCGGAGACCAGCGAGCCCTTGCCGAACGGGCGGATGTTGACCGTGCTGCCCTCCAGCCAGCCGTCGGCCATGACGAACGGCGTGCCGGTCGCGCCCTTGGCCTCGACCGCCTTCCTGCCGTCGGCGATCGCGGCGTCCAGGTCGGACAGCAGCGCGTCGCCCTCGGCGGACTTGCCGATGGCCCGGGCGATCAGCTTCGTGTCCTCGCGCAGCCGGTCGAGGTTGCGGGAGGCGTCGCTGGCCTGGGTGACGATCACCGGCACGTACTTCTCCAACTGGCCGACCAGCGTCTCGTCCCGGCCCTTGGCCATGATCACCAGGTCGGGGTCGAGCGCGACGATCGAGTCGACGCTGGGCTCGTTGCGCTTGCCGACGTCCTTCACGTCGTCCGCGAGCGGCACGGCCGCGTCCCACGTCTTGTAACCGGCGGCGTCCGCGACGCCCACCGGCATGACACCCAGGGAGGCGACGGTCTCGGTCTCGGCCCACTCCAGCGTGACGACCTTCGCGGCCGGGGAGTCGAGCTTGACCTCCTTGCCGCGGGCGTCGGTCACGGTCACCGGGCCGCCGGCGGACCCGGTCGGGGCGGTGGACGCCGGGGTCTCCGTCGTGCCGCACGCCGACAGCAGCACGGCCGCCGTCACGAGGGCAGGGGCGAGCAAGCGCATGGCTGGAACCTCTCAGGGTGAAGGGGGATGGGGCGGTCAGGCCGGTCGCGGGGTGTGCCTGCCCAGCGGGCGGCAGTGGATCGCGCCGGTCACCGGGTCGTCGGCCACGTGCACCGTGACGCCGTAGGCGCGGGTCAGGTGCTCGGCGGTGAGGACGTCGCGGACCCCGCCCGCCGCGACGACCCGGCCCTCGGACAGCAGCACGACCTCGTCGGCGATGATCGCGGCGTGGTCGAGGTCGTGCAGCACCACGCCGACCGCGACGTCGTGGTCGTTGGCCAGGTCGCGCACCACGTCGAGCACCTCCACCTGGTAGCGCAGGTCGAGGTGGTTGGTCGGCTCGTCCAGCAGGAGCACGGAGGTCTGCTGCGCCAGGCACGACGCGAGCCACACGCGTTGCAGCTCGCCGCCGGACAGCTCGTCCACGCCCCGGTCGGCCATCGGGGTCACGCCGGTGAGGTCCATGGCGCGCTGGACGGCCGCGCCGCCCTCCAGGTCCACCCCGCGCCACCCCGTCCGGTACGGGTACCGGCCGTAGGAGACGACGTCGCGCACGGACACGCCCGAGGGCGTCGGCCGCTGCTGGGTGAGGAGGGTGACGTTGCGGGCGAACTCCTTGCCCGACAGCGGCGAGTGCCCCCACACGGACCGCCCGCCGACCCGGACCTGCCCCTCGCGCGGCCGGTGCAGGCGCGCCAGGGACCGCAGCACGGTCGACTTGCCGGACCCGTTGGGGCCGACGAGCGCCGTCACGGCGCCCGCGCGCAGTCCGAGCGAGACACCGTGCACCACCGCGCGGTCGTGGTGCGCGAGAACCAGTTCCTCACCGGCGAGCAGCGCGTCTCCCTTAGACATGAGGGGAGCCTAACCTAATCTCGCTAATCACCCATATGGGCGTGATCTACTGCACTTTCCGGCCCAGCTCGTAACGCTGCGCGGTCGAAATCAGCCCTCGAAGTGCCGCCGCGTGTCCGCGACGAGCGAGCGGAACACCACCTCGTTGAGCCGGCCGCCGACCTTGAGGGCGGGCTCGTAGGCGAACGTCCAGGTGAGCCGCGAGCCGCCGTCCGCCCGCTCCACCAGGTAGTCCTCGCCGAACCGGCGGAACACCGGCAGCGACGCCCGGTCTGCCGCGAACGACTGCCGCCGCCCCTCCTCCCAGCGGATGAAGCGCTCGTGCAGGCGCAGCACGCCCAGCACGGAGGTCCGGCGCGTCGTGCCCACCCCGAACGGGCGGGGCGAGGTGTACTCGGACGACGACAGCAGCCGGCACCACCACAGCGGGTTGGACGCGGTCAGCCCACGCCACACACGTTCGGGTGACACCGGCAGGTCCAGCACGTAGCTGTGGCGCTGCGGCGCCGACTCGAAGAAACCGACCTCGAACGGCTCCAGGCGGGGCACGGGTCCAGTGTGCCGCCTCCGGTGCGTTTCCACCGCTCGCCCGGCCGGGTCGCGGGGAAGCCGCACCGGTGCGGTCGCGGTCCGCGGACGCCACCCAAAGCAGCACGCGGTTGCGCCGGTCGGGGGGACCGAACGCCCGAACGTGTGGATCACGGCGGTGGGTCTTGGCCGCCTTGCCCCGGCACTGGTTCCGTACACCGGACAGGTCATGACGAGAGGTGCGACCCGATGCCGCAGCCGTTCCAGTTGCCGGACTTCTACACGCCGTACCCGGCACGGCTGAACCCCAGCCTGGAACGCGCGCGGGCGCACACGAAGGCGTGGGCGCGCGAGATGGACATGATCGACGTGCCGCAGCACGGCACGGTGATCTGGACCGAGCACGACCTCGACTCGCACGACTACGCCCTGCTCTGCGCCTACACCCACCCCGACGCCACGCCCGACGACCTCGACCTCGTCACCGACTGGTACGTGTGGGTCTTCTACTTCGACGACCACTTCGTGGAGCTGTACAAGCGCAACCCGGACGTGGCGGGCGCGAAGGCGTACCTCGACCGGCTGCCGCTGTTCATGCCGGTCGACGGCGCGATCACGGCCGAGCCGACGAACCCGGTCGAGAAGGGCCTCGCCGACCTGTGGACGCGCACGGTCGGCAGCCACTCCGAGGACTGGCGCCGCCGGTTCGCCGACAACACCAAGCACCTGCTGGACGAGTCCATGTGGGAGCTGCTGAACATCTCCGAGGGCAGGCTCTCCAACCCGATCGAGTACATCGAGATGCGCCGCAAGGTGGGCGGCGCGCCGTGGTCGGCGAACCTGGTCGAGCACGTCACCGGCATGGAGGTGCCCGCCCGGATCGCCCTCACCCGCCCGATGGGCGTCCTGCGCGACACGTTCGCCGACGCCGTGCACCTGCGCAACGACCTGTTCTCCTACGAGCGCGAGGTGCTGGACGAGGGCGAGCTGAGCAACGGCGTCCTGGTGCTGGAGAAGTTCCTCGACCTGCCGACCCAGGAGGCCGCCGAGGCGGTCAACGACCTGCTCACGTCCCGGCTGCACCAGTTCGAGCACACGGCCGTCACCGAGGTGCCGCTGCTGCTCGACGAGCACGCGATCGACCCGGCGGGCCGGCTCGCCGTGCTGGCGTACGTGAAGGGCCTGCAGGACTGGCAGTCCGGCGGCCACGAGTGGCACGCCCGCTCCAGCCGCTACATGAACCAGGGCCTGGACACCGCGAACCCGGTGCTGGGCGGTCCGACCGGCCTGGGCACGAGCGCCGCCCGCGCGCTGATCGCCACCGCGCCGCAACGGCTGCGCAGCTTCAGCCACGTGCCGTTCGAAGAGGTGCCGTCGATGCCCGAACCGGCGCTCGACATGCCGTTCGAGCTGTCGGTGAGCCCGCACTGGGCGCACGCGCGGGAGAAGAGCGTCGCCTGGGCGCGCGAGATGGGCATGTTCGACGACGTGCCGCGCGTGTGGACCGAGGAGCGGCTGCGCGACATGGACCTCGCGCTGTGCTCGGCGGGCATCGACCCGGACGCCACCGCGGACGAGCTGGAGATCAACGCGCTGTGGCTGACCTGGGGCACCTACGGCGACGACTACTACCCGGTCGCGTTCGGCCGGACCCCCGACCTGGCCGTGGCCAAGGCCGTCACCGACCGGCTCAAGCAGATGATGCCGCTGGAGGGCGCGCCGCCGTCGCCCGTGACCCCGCTGGAACGCGGCCTCGCCGACGTGTGGCAGCGCACCACCGCCCCGATGCCGCAGGACAACCGCCGGCAGTTGCGCCACGCGCTGGAGCTGATGCTCGACAGCTGGATGTGGGAGCTGAAGAACCAGCACGAGAACCGCGTGCCCGACCCGGTCGACTACATCGAGATGCGGCGGCACACGTTCGGCTCGGAGCTGACCATGAGCCTGGCCCGGCTCGGCCACGGCCGGCTCGTGCCCGACGAGATCTACCGGACCCGCACCATCCGCAACATCGAGAACTCGGCGATGGACTACGCCATCATCCTCAACGACCTGTTCTCGTACCGGAAGGAGATCCAGTTCGAGGGCGAGGTGCACAACCTCGTGCTCGTCGTGCGCCAGTTCCTCGACGTGGACCCGGACCGGGCGTGGACGATCGCGACCGACCTCGCGAACGCGCGGCTGGCGCAGTTCCGGCACTCGGTCGCGGTGGAGCTGCCCGCGTTGTTCGAGGAGTTCCGGTTGGACCGGGAGGCGCAGGACGCGCTCAACGCCTACGTCCGCGAACTCGAGGACTGGCTGTCCGGCATCCTGAACTGGCACCGCAGCGTGGTCCGCTACCACGACGCCGACCTGGCCAAGCACTTCGGCGTCCCGGAGTTGGCGTTCACCCCGCAGACGTTGCGCGGCCCGACGGGCCTGGGCACCGCGTCGACCCGCATCCTGGTGAACAGGTGACGCTTCACCCGACACCCCCGTCGACCTGATGCACGGGACTCCCCGCGACAGCGAGCCGCCCTCCGGTGCCGGCGGGCAGCTCGGGCGCGGGTCCGGGAGCTGACTCCCACGCCCCTTCGCCCGCGGACCGCCGCACCCCCGGCCGACCGTCCCCGGGCACGGACGACGCGACGTCCCCCCCCCCGGGGGGGGGCCGGGGGGGGGGCCGCCCCCCCCGGGGCCCCGGGGGGGGGCGCGGTCGGCCGCGGGGCCCGCCGGGGGGGGGGGGCCCGGGGGGGCCCGCCGACCCCTCGTGGACCGCGGGGTGCGCCGGTGTTCCCTCACCCGTCCGCGGTCATGGGGCCACCCTGCCCGGGCGACCGGGGACGAACCTGGGACGAACCTTGAACCTGCCGGTCCCGGGGGCCAAGGGGCGGACTTCGGGCGCAAATGGTCTAGACCCATTGACAGACCCTCCCGGGCGTCCGCACGCTGGGCGCAGCCGGCCGCCGCCCCGCCCCCGAGGAGGTCCAACGGTGAAACTCCCAGCGAGGACGGCCCGCGCGCTCGCCGTCCTGGTGACCGTCGTCGGCGCGACCGTCACGTGGAACGCCGCCTCAGGAACCATCGCGGCCTCGGCCGCCGAACCGCTGCGCGGCATCGTGCCCGTGCCGGTCTCGGTGCAGCCCGCCGCCGGTGTCACGCACACCGTCGCCGCCGACGCGAAGATCTACACCTCACCCGCGGCGCACGCCGTCGGCGACCGGCTGGCCGCCCTGCTGCGCCCCCCGACCGGCTACGCCCTGCCCGTCACCGACACCACCGGCACGCCCGCCGACGGCATCTCGCTGCTCCTCGGCGGCGCGCCCGCGTCCGTCGGCGACGAGGGCTACCACCTCGTCGTCACGGCCGCGGCCGTGCAGCTGCGCGCCAACACCCCGGCGGGCCTGTTCGCGGGCGTGCAGACGTTGCGCCAACTCCTGCCCGCCAAGGTCGAGAGCCGGACCGCGCAGGCCGGGCCGTGGACCGTGCCGGGCGCGACGATCACCGACTACCCGAGGTTCGCCCACCGCGGCGCGATGCTGGACGTGGCGCGCCACTTCCACCCCGTGGCCACGGTCAAGCGGTACCTCGACCAGCTCGCGCTCTACAAGGTCAATTACTTCCACCTGCACCTGACCGACGACCAGGGCTGGCGCATCGCGATCGACAGCTGGCCCCGGCTGGCCACCTACGGCGGCAGCACGCAGGTCGGCGGCGGCCCCGGCGGGTACTACACCAAGGCGCAGTACCAGGAGATCGTGGCGTACGCGGCGGCCCGGCACATCACCGTCGTGCCCGAGGTGGACCTGCCCGGCCACACCAACGCGGCGCTGGCCTCCTACGCCGAGCTGAACTGCAACGGCGTCGCCCCCGCGCTGCGCACGGACATCGCGGTCGGCTACTCGTCGTTGTGCGTGTCCAAGGACATCACCTACACGTTCGTGGAGGACGTGATCCGCGAGATCGCCGCGCTGACGCCCGGCCCGTACTTCCACATCGGCGGCGACGAGGCGAACGCGACCACCGACCAGGAGTACCGGACGTTCATGGACCGGGTGCTGCCGCTGGTGGGCAAGTACGGCAAGAAGGCGATGGGCTGGCACGAGTTCGTCAAGACCACCACCGACCCGGGCGCGGTCGCGCAGTACTGGGGCACGACGACGTCCAACGCCGTGGTGCAGAACGCCGCCGCGCGCGGCCAGAAGATCCTGATGTCGCCCGCGAACAAGGCGTACCTGGACATGAAGTACCACTCGGGCACGCCGCTCGGGCTGAGCTGGGCCGGGCTGGTCGAGGTCCGGGACGCCTACAACTGGAACCCCGGCACGCACGTGAGCGGGGTGCCGGAGTCGGCCGTGCGCGGCGTCGAGGCCCCGCTGTGGACGGAGACGATCGTGACGCCGGCGCACCTCGACTTCATGGCGTTCCCGCGCCTGGCCGCGATCGCCGAGCTGGGCTGGTCGCCGTGGTCGACGCACGACTGGGAGGCGTTCCGCCTCCGGCTGGGCGCGCAGGGCCCGCGCTGGACCGCGATGGGCATCGACTTCTACCGCTCACCGCAGGTGCCGTGGGACAACGGCGGCACGACCACCACGACCACCACGACCACCACGACCACGCAGCCGTCCGGCACCTGGGCCCCGAACCGTGCGTACGCGGTGGGTGCCCAGGTCACCTACAACGGTGTCACCTACCAGTGCCGCCAGGCGCACACGTCCCAACCCGGCTGGGAGCCGCCGAACGTCCCCGCCCTCTGGCAGCGCCTCTGACCCGAACGTAGGACACGCGCGTGAGTCCTACGTCCAGGTCGCGTGTGTCCTACGTCCAGGTACCCCGAGTTGAACGCTCAGGACGTGACGCGGGCGGCCGACACGGGGCGTTGGGCCATCGTGTAGGCCCCCGCGGAGGACGTGTTCACGCTCCACCGGTACCGGCTGAAGGCGCCGGTCGCGTCGGACGCGTAGAACATCATGTGCCCGTACCCGGCGCCGTCGGTCGACGCGGTCGCGTTGAAGATCCGGTTGTCCGGGAACCGGAAGTAGTTGCCCACCCCGTACACGCCGTGCGGCACGGCCGTGCAGTCCACGACCTCCACCGCGTACTGCGTCTCGCCGGGGAAGTTCAGGCCGGAGCCGGGCGCGGTGTAGACGCCCTTGACCGACCGCACCATCACCACGTGCCCGGTGTTGGTGTCCTGGTCGTTGCGGTAGTCGATCGCGATCAGGTCGCCCGGTCGGAGGTCCGCCACCCTGGTGACGCGCTCGAAGTGCGGGATCTCCCGCTCCGCGAACGCCGCCCGGTAGTCGCGCGCGAACGGGCTCGCCACCCCGAAGTGGGCGGTGAAGAACGCCGACGTCGCCCACCGGTACGTCCTTTTCAGCACGGCGGTCAGGAACGACGCGCACTGGCTCCGGTTGACCCAGTCGGACGCGTCGCCCGGCGTGCCCCACCGGACCACGTTCGGCTGGTCCGGCTCCTTGTACGTGTTGTTCGCCAGCGGGCACGTCGGCAGCGACAGGTAGCCGACGAGCTGCTCCGCCTCCAGCAGGTGCGGTGTGGACGTCCGGTGTGGACGCGGCAGCGCCCGAGCCGGCGCGGCGGTCGCACCGGGGGTCGGCCGCGCCCCCGCGGCCACGGCGGTCCCCCCGGAGAACGATCTGCGCGACAGGTCCATCGTGCGGCTCCCCCTTCGGTACAGGCCCGCATACCGTAGACGAAGGGGGTGCTCCGCACGCGGTGGTTCACCGGGCGTACACCAGCAGGACCGTGGTCAGCGCGGTGCACAGGATGAGCATCGAGGCGATCCCGGTCATGGCCGCCCCGGCCGACAGCAGGACTTTGGTCACCAGGCCGAGCATCCGGCGCAGGAGCCTGGCCAGGCCCATGACCAGCGCCAACGCGCCGATCAGGACCACCAGCGCGACCGGCGTCCACTCGGCGGTCTCGGAGGATTGGGCTAACGCGGTGAGCAGGTACATGGCGACCCCCGGATGGCTTCCTGGGTGGACTTCACCTTGACTCACTGAAGTTGACTGAACCTCAGCAAGATGAGGGTAAGTGGCGCTGTACTTCACTGACAAGGCCCGTCCGGGCGTATCAGCTCGTGACTTTTCGTCGCCATCGTGTATGTTTCACGCTTCAGCGGATACGCTGAAGTTCACTGAAGGGCGCGCGGACGTGGTCGTTTCCGAGGACTCCCACCGCCTGGCGCACCGCCTGCGGGCGCTGCGCGAGGAGCGCTGGCCGGACGTCACGATCACCCAGAGCGACCTCGCGCAGGCGTTCAGCGCCGAGAAGCCCGCCAGCGTGCCCCTGCTGTCGTCGTGGGAGAGCCGCGGCAAGCCCAAGACCCCGCCGCTGCACCGCCTCGCCGCCTACGCCACGTTCTTCGCCACCCGGCGCTCCGTCGCCACCCGCCCCTACCGCCTGCTGCCGGTCGAAGAGCTGACGCCCGAGGAGCTGCGCCACCGCGACGAGCTGCTGCGCGAGCTGACCGACCTGCGCGCCGCCGACCAGCGCCAGGACGGCACGTCCCCGGTCGGGGACCGCGCGAACCGCGGCTTCTGGTACTTCGACGACCGGCACGACATCACCATCGTGGTCGCCCAGCTCCCGGCCGACATGCGCGCCCGGATGCCCTACTCCGACCCGACCCAGCCGGACTACGTCGAGCTGTACACCTACGCCGACCTCGACGCCCTGATCGAGCTGCACGGCCACATCCGCTCGGTCAACCCGCGCAGCCAGGTCAACTTCCGCATCGCGTCCGACCTCGCGCCCGACGACTACACCACGCACCTCGTGCTGCTCGGCGGCGTCGACTGGAACCTCGTCACGCGCGAGCTGCTCGACCGCGTCGACCTCCCCGTCACGCAGGTCGCCCGCCACGACGAGTCCGAGGCGGGCGGGTTCGTGGTGCGCACGCCCGGCGGCGAGGAACGCCTCTACGCGCCCAGGCTGGCCCGCAAGGGCGACCGCGAGGTCCTGCTGGAGGACGTCGCCCACTTCTACCGCGGCACGAACCCGTTCAACCACAAGCGAACGGTGACGATCTGCAACGGCCAGTACGGTCGGGGGACCCTCGGCGTCGTGCGGGCACTGACCGACGGCAGGTTCCGCGACCGCAACGCGGAGTACCTCACCCGGCGATTCCCGGGCCTCGACTCCTACAGCGTCCTCACCCGGGTGCTGGTGGTGAACGGCCGGGTGGTCACCCCGGACTGGAACCTGCCCGAGTCCCGCCTCTTCGAATGGCCGGAGAACACCGGGTGAACACCACCGCGCCCGCCCCCGTGGCGCACCACGCGTCGCACGGCAAGCTGCTGACCAGAGTGGACGTCGCCGACTGCCCGCCGGGCCGGGTCGACGCCATCGTCGTGCCGACCAACCGCCCGTGGCGCCACCTCGAGAAGGCCGTCGGGGTCGCCGCCGACCTCGGCCGGCCCCTCGTCGTGCTCGCCAGCGGCGCCGCCGCGCCCGACCGGGCCGCGAAGCTCGCCCGCACCCGGGGCGTCGAGGCGCTGGTGGTGGACGTCCGCGCGCTGCCCGCCTCGCTGATGCCCCGCCTGTCGGCCACCGCGAAGGTGTTGAGCCCCACGGAGTTCGTGCGGCACACCGACACGAGCTTCAAGCGCAACCTCGGCCTGCTCGTGTCCCGGGTGGTCGGGTGGGACCGGGTGGCGTTCCTGGACGACGACATCACCGTGCCCGCGCCCGCCGACCTGGACGCGGCGGCCGGCCTGGTCTCGGAGGGCTACGCGGCCGTCGGGCTGGAGGTCGGCGGCTTCCCGGACAACTCGGTGGTCTGCCACGCGCACCGCGAGACCGGCGGCGACCAGGGCACGTTCATCGGCGGCGGCGCGCTGGTGATCGGCCGCGAGTCCATGACCTCGTTCTTCCCGACGATCTACAACGAGGACTGGTTCTTCCTGCTCGACGAGGCCGGTCTGCGCCGCTCGGCGGTCACGGGCCGGGTGCGGCAGAAGCCGTACGACCCCTTCGCCACCGAGCAGCGGGCCGAGATGGAGGAGTTCGGCGACTGCCTCGCCGAGGGCGTGTTCGCGCTGCTGGACGACGACGGCGGCTTCGAGGCGGCGGGGGACGAGGGCTACTGGGAGAAGTTCCTGCACAGCCGGGTGGCGTTGATCGACGGCATCCTCGGCCGCATCCGGTCGCGGGGGCGGCCGGACGACGAGGCGATGCTGATGGAGATCGCCCTGCGGGCGGCCCGCAAGCGGTGCGAGGCCATCCCGCCGTCGCTGTGCGTGCGGTACCTGAAGGCGCTGGCCCAGGACCGGCGCGCGTGGGCCGCGCACGTCGGGACCTTCCCGCGCGGCGCGGCCGACCTGCGCGGCGCCGTGACGGAGCTGCGGCTGGTCGGGCACGCCACCTACGTCGCGCCCTGACCGCGCCTCCCATGTGGCGGAACGCTCAGCCCGCCGCCCGCGCCGGCGATTAGGCTCGCCTGCTGGGACGCGGACGAGCGGGAGGCAGGGCGCATGACGAGCACCGATGGTCGGCGGAAGTGGCTGACCGTCGCCGAGGAGCTGGCCGAGGCGCTGCGGGTGGACGCGGCGGAACGGGACCGGCGCGGTGCGGAGCCCGTGGCCGAGGTGGAGGCGCTGCGGCGGTCCGGGTTGCTGACCGTCGCCGACTGGGGCACGCAGCAGGCCGTGACCCGGGTCGTCGGCGCGGCCGACGCCAACGTCGGCCACCTGCTCGGCTACCACTACCTCCAGGTCTGGCGCAGCGGCCTGTTCGACAACCCCGCGTTCGACGCGGGCGACAACCTGTTCTGGGCCGGGGTCAGCAACCCGCTGGACGCCGCCCTGGAGCTGCGGCCCGTGACCGGCGGGTTCGAAATGTCCGGGCGCAAGACGTTCGCCACCGGCGCGTCGGTCGCCGACCGGCTCGTGGTCAGCGCCACCCGCACAGACACCGGCGGCAAGGTGACCTTCACCCTCGACGCGAAGGCCGCCGGCATCACCTACGCCGGCGACTGGGACAACATCGGCCAACGCCTCACCGCCAGCGGCGGCGTCGTGTTCGACCGCGTCCACGTGCCGGAGGAGCAGGTCCTGGGCGCGCACGACGAGAACGACCAACGCCTGTCGCTGGCCGCGCTCGGCTTCCAGGCCGTGCTGGCCCAGCTGTACGTGGCGATGGCCGAGGGCGCGCTGGCCGAGGCCGCCCGCTACACCCGCACGACCACCCGCCCGTGGTTCCTCAGCGGCGTGGACAGCGCCACCGCCGACCCGTACATCCTCGCCGCCTACGGCGAGCTGGTGGCCGAGACGCAGGCCGCCGGCCTCCTCGCCGACCACGCCTCCGACCGGCTGGACCGGGCCAGTGCCCGCGGCGCCGCGCTGACCGCCGACGAACGCGCCGACACCGCCGCCGCCATCTCGTCGGCCAAGGTCGTCGCGACCAGGGTCGCCAACCAGACCACCAGCCGGGTGTTCGAGCTGTGCGGCGCGCGCGCCACCGCCGCCGGCTACGCCTTCGACCGGTTCTGGCGCAACGCCCGCACGCTCACCCTGCACGACCCCGTGTCGTACAAGGCCCGCGAGGTCGGCGCGCACTACCTGACCGGCGAGCGCGCCCCGCTGACCGGGTACAGCTGATGGAGCCGTTGCTCGCGCGCAGCGTGCGCCTGGAGGACGACGGCGTGCACGTGCTCGACCGGCGCAACTTCCCGTTCGAGAAGACGTGGGTGCGGTGCGCCACGGTCGCCGAGGTCGCCAAGGCCATCGAGGACATGGTCACCCAGTCCTCCGGGCCGTACTTCGCCGCGCTGTACGGCATGGTGCTGGCCGCCCGGGAGGCCCGCGGCCTGCCGCGCGACGAGGCCCGCGCCCGCCTCGACCGGGCGGGCCGGCTCCTGGTCGCGACCCGGCCCACCAACAACCACCTGCGCAAGGCGGTCGCCGCGGTGCTCGCGGGCGTGGACGCGCACGACGACCTCGAAGCCGGGGCGCTGGCCGGCGCGGAGGCGGGGGACCGGCGCTACCGCGACCGCAGCCGCCGGCTCGGCACGCACACCGCCGAGCTGCTGCCCGACGACGGCGCGGTGCTCACGCACTGCTGGGCCGACCTGTACCTGACCGAGACCGTCACCGCCGCCCGCGCGATGGGCAAGCGCTTGCGGTTCGTCTGCACGGAGACCCGCCCGTACCTCCAGGGCGCCCGGCTCACCGCGGAGACGCTGGGGGAGATGGGCGTGGACACCACCCTCATCACCGACGGCATGGGCGCGGCCGTCATGTCCACCGGCGACGTGGACGTGCTGCTCACCGCCGCCGACCGGGTCACCATGGACGGGCACGTGGTCAACAAGGTCGGCACGCTCGGCCTCGCGGTCGCCGCGCACGCGTTCGACGTGCCGTTCCTGGCCATGGTGCAGGCCCCGGACCGCCTGGCCCCGACCGCCGCCGACGTGCCCATCGAGCACCGGCCGGGCGACGAGGTGCGGCACACGCTGGGCCGCCGCACGGCCACCGACCGCGCCCGGGGCCTGTACCCGGCGTTCGACGTGACGCCGCCGCGGTTCGTGACGCAGGTGGTGACCGACCGCGGTGCGTACGCTCCGCACGGGTTGGCCGATTACTACGTTGGGGACGTTCATGACTAAGTGGGTCGTGCTGGACATCGAGGGCACGCTCAGCGCCACCGACCAGGTCCTGGTCACGCTGTACGACTACGCCCGGCCGCGCCTGGGCCCGTGGCTCGACGCGCACGCCGACGACCCGGCCGTGGTCGAGGCCGTGGCGCAGATCCGCGAGCTGTCCGGTGTGGACGGCGGCACGGACGAGCTGGTGCGCGTGCTGCACGGCTGGATGGACGCCGACCGCAAGGCCACCCCGCTCAAGACGTTGCAGGGCCTGATCTGGCAGCGCGGCTACGCCGTGGGCGACCTGGTGGCCGAGTTCTTCCCGGACGTGGTCCCGGCGCTGCGCCGGTGGCACGCGGACGGCGTGCGGCTCGCCGTGTTCTCGTCCGGCTCGGTGGCGGGCCAGGTGGCGTTCTTCGCCCACACCACCGACGGCGACCTCACGCCGCTGTTCGAGCACCACTTCGACACCGCCAACGCCGGCCCGAAGCGCGAGGCCGGGTCGTACCTCAAGATCGCCTCCGTGCTCGGCTCGACCGACATCACGTTCTACTCCGACGTGCCCGCCGAGCTGGACGCCGCCGCCGAGGCCGGCTGGGCGACGGTGGGCGTGGCGCGCCCCGGCGAGCCCTACGGCGACGCCGACTTCGGCCCGCACCGGACGGTGCGGTCCCTGTGACGCCCGGCGAGGCGCTGGCCGCCGAGTGCGCCCGGTACACCGCGATGGGCTGGATGCGCGGCACGTCGGGCAACCTGTCCGTGGTCGTGGACCGCGACCCGCTGCGGCTCGCGGTGACCGTCAGCGGCAAGGACAAGGGCGAGCTGACCCCCGACGACGTGGTGCTGGTCGACGCCGAGGGCCGCACCGACGACCCGGTGCGCGTGCCGTCGGCCGAGGCGGGCCTGCACGGGCGGATCGCGGCGGTGTCCGGCGCGGGCGCGGTGGTGCACGTGCACGCCCTCGCGCCCGTGGTCGCGGGCGAGCTGTGGCCTGACGGCGTCGAGCTGCGCGACCTGGAGATGCTCAAGGGCTTCGGCCGCCGGGCGCACGACGACGTGGTCGTCGTCCCCGTGGTGCCGAACAGCCAGGACATGAAGGTGCTGGGCGACGCGTTCGAGGCCGGTTACGCCGAGGACGTGCCCGCCTTGATCGTGGCCCGGCACGGGGTGTACGTGTGGGGTGAGGACCTCTACCAGGCGCGGCACCGGCTGGAGTGCCTGGAGTGGCTGCTCCGCTTCAAGGCCGAAACCCACAGGAGGTAGGCGCGATGACGTTGCTGACCGTGTGGTCGGACACCGACCCGGGGACCGCTCTGGTGCGCACCGCCGACCCCGCCGAGATCGCGGTGGAGCTGAAGCAGCTCGGCGTCCGCTACGAGCGGTGGCCGGTGGCGCCGGGGGTGACGAAGGAGAACGCCCTGGAGGTCTACGCCGAGCAGGTCGCCCGGGTGACGGAGACCGAGGGCTACACCCTGGTCGACGCGATGGAGATGACGCCGTCGGACGACCCGGAGTGGCTGGAGTCGGCGGGGCAGGCGCGGCTGAAGTTCCTGGCCGAGCACACCCACGACGACGACGAGGACCGGTTCTTCGCGCGCGGCGCCGGCGTGTTCTACCTGCACGTCAACGGGCGCGTGCACGCGGTGCTGTGCGAGGCGGGCGACCTGCTGAGCGTGCCGGCGAACACCACCCACTGGTTCGACATGGGCACCCGGCCCGACTACGTGTCGATCCGGTTCTTCCACGACGACGACGGCTGGGTCGGCAACTTCACCGGCAGCGAGATCGCCAAGGCGTTCCCGACGTTCGACGCGCTCATGGCGGGTCACCGAGCGAGCTGAGCTCCGCCGCCAGGTTGGCCCTGGCCCGGTCCTCCCAGCGGGCGCGGGCACGCGGCGTGACGTACAGCCGGTCGCGCCCGGCCAGCGACCGCAGCACGCGGGCGCGCCCGGCCCGCCACGCGTCGTCCGGCACGTGCGCGTACTCGGCCCGCACGGCGGACCGGTACCGCTCGTAGGTCTCCGGGTCCGCGCCGAGGACGGCCAGGTCGGCGTCCAGCAGCAGGCACGTCAACGGGTCGTCCGAGGTGTGGTCCGCGGTGGCGAGCACCAGCCCGGCCACCGCGTCGGCCTCGGCCAGCCCGGCGAGCCGGGCCCGCGCCCACTCGGCGCTGCGGCGCTCGTCCTCGCCGGGGCGGCCGTCGTAGACGACGTCGTGCGCCAGGGCGGCGAGCGTGAGCACCGCGCGCTCCCGTGCCGTGCGGCCGTCGGCCTCGGCGAGCGCGTCGGCGTCGCGCACGACGGCCAGCGCGTGATCGGCGTCGTGGTAGCGGCGGTGCGGCTCGGCGTACCGCTCGGCGAGGTCGCCGGGACCGTGCGTGCCGCCCAGCACGCGGACCGCCTCGTGCCAGCGCTCGGTCAGCATCGCACCCCCCACCGTGCCGGTCGCGCCGTCGTCGGACGCGTGCCTTGGATCGTGCCATCCCGGTGGCCGTGCGCCACGACCCGACAGCGGTGCGCACTGACGTCGCCGAGCCGTTACCGATCGGTAACGTCACCACCGCATAACGAATGGACCGCAACCCAAGTCATCTGAATGGGCTACCTCGATAGAGGGACAGCCGGTGTAGTTCGATCCCCCGGTCAGCCCTCGACACCTGCGGAGCAGCACCATGCGCATGACCTCCCGTCGCCTGTTCGGAGCAGCGACCCTCCTGGCCCTGGGCGCCTCCGGCCTCCTGGGCGGCACCGCCACGGCGTCCCCTTCCGGCGGCACCCCGGCCGCGGGGGACGACCGCGCCGTCCCGCACGCCAAGAACCTGGAGTGGAACCACGAGAACGCGTGCGCCAGGGCGGGCCTGGCCGGGCAGGCGTTCGACGAGGAGGGCACGCCGACCCTGCCGAGCACCCAGACCGACACCCACGTCACGATCACGGGCGGCCTGGAGGGCTACACCGTGACGGGCGTCGTGGTGAAGGGCGGCGACGGCTACAACGTCTACTTCACGACCCCGCCGGAGGGCACGAAGCCGCTCGGCGACCTGCCGTGGGAGGGCCTGCACTCGCCGCTCAACCCGAACGGCAAGCCGGCGGGCATCAGCCACTGGTTCTTCTGCGCCGAGAAGACCACGTCGGAGGAGCCCGGCGGCGAGAACCCCGGCGGCGAGAACCCGGGTGGTGAGAACCCGGGCGGGGAGAACCCCGGTGGCGAGAACCCGGGCGGCGAGAACCCCGGCGGGGAGAACCCCGGTGAGGAGACGGTGGAGGTCACGCCGACGTCCACGACCTCGGTCGCGGTCACCCCGACCAGCACCTCCGCCCCGGTCGCGGCGCCCGTCGCCGACGACAACGACCTGGCCAACACCGGTTTCGACGGCGGCTGGCTGCTCGTCGTCGGCCTCGGGCTGGTCGCCGCGGGCGCGGCGTTCGTCGCCTCGCCGAAGCTGCGCGGCCTGCTGCGCCGCTGACCCCGCCGCCGCACAGGGCCGCCCCCGCACCCCCGCGGGGGCGGCCCTCGGCGCTCACGACGGTTGTGACCTGCGCTACCTCACTTGATCCAGGGGCCGGCCCAGCGCAGACCCCCGGAACGCAGCCGTCTACGATCCGATGAGCCGGCGGCGCCACCCGCCGGCGAAGCCAGAACCAGACAGTGCAGGAGGCACCGTGACGGCCGTAGCCCCGCAGCCGATCGCAACGCGGCCCTTCGGGACTCGCCAGGCGGTCAAGGGTTCGTTCCTGCTGCGGATGTTCCGCACCACGGACCACAAGCAGATCGGGATCATGTACCTGGTCACCTCGTTCGCCTTCTTCATGGTGGGCGGCGCGATGGCCATGCTGATGCGGACCGAGCTGGCCCGACCGGGCATGCAGTTCCTGTCGCAGGAGCAGTTCAACCAGCTCTTCACCATGCACGGCACGGTGATGCTGCTGCTGTACGCGACGCCCATCGTCTTCGGGTTCGCCAACTTCGTCCTGCCGCTGCAGATCGGCTCGCCGGACGTGGCGTTCCCGCGCCTGAACGCCTTCTCGTACTGGCTGTACCTGTTCGGCGGCCTGATCGTGATGGCGGGCTTCCTCACGCCGGGTGGCGCGGCCGACTTCGGCTGGTTCGCCTACACCCCGCTGTCGAACGCCATCCACTCGCCCGGCGTCGGCGCCGACCTGTGGATCTCCGGCCTGGTCGTCGGTGGTCTCGGCACCATCCTCGGCGCGGTCAACATGATCACCACCGTGGTGTGCCTGCGCGCGCCCGGCATGACCATGTTCCGCATGCCGATCTTCACCTGGAACATCCTGGTGACCTCGGTGCTCGTGCTGCTGGCGTTCCCGATCCTGACCGCCGCGCTGCTGGGCCTGCTGGCCGACCGCCACCTGGGCGCCCACGTGTTCGACCCGGCCAACGGCGGCGTGATCCTCTGGCAGCACCTGTTCTGGTTCTTCGGCCACCCGGAGGTCTACATCGTCGCGCTGCCGTTCTTCGGCATCGTGTCGGAGATCTTCCCGGTGTTCAGCCGCAAGCCGATCTTCGGCTACAACGGCCTGGTCTACGCGACGCTGGGCATCGCGGCGCTGTCCGTGGCGGTGTGGGCGCACCACATGTACGCCACCGGCGCGGTGCTGCTGCCGTTCTTCGCGTTCATGACGTTCCTGATCGCCGTGCCGACCGGCATCAAGTTCTTCAACTGGATCGGCACGATGTGGAAGGGGCAGCTGACGTTCGAGACGCCCATGCTGTTCAGCATCGGCTTCATCGTCACGTTCCTCTTCGGCGGCCTGTCCGGCATCCTGCTGGCCGCGCCGGCGATCGACTTCCACGTGTCGGACACGTACTTCGTCGTCGCGCACTTCCACTACGTGCTCTACGGCACGATCGTGTTCGCCACCTTCGCGGGCATCTACTTCTGGTTCCCGAAGATCACCGGCCGGATGATGGACGAGCCCCTGGGCAAGCTCCACTTCTGGACCACGTTCCTCGGCTTCCACGCCACGTTCCTGGTGCAGCACTGGCTGGGCAACGAGGGCATGCCGCGCCGGTACGCGGACTACCTGCCCAGCGACGGCTTCACCACGCTGAACACGATCTCCACGATCGGCGCGTACATCCTGGGCGCGTCCACGCTGCCGTTCATCTGGAACGTGTTCAAGAGCTACCGCTACGGCGAGACCGTGCACGTGGACGACCCGTGGGGCTTCGGCAACTCGCTGGAGTGGGCCACCTCGTGCCCGCCGCCGCGGCACAACTTCACCGAGCTTCCCCGCATCCGCTCCGCCCGCCCGGCCTTCGAGCTGCACTACCCGCACATGATCGAGCGGCTGCACAGCGAGGCGCACGTGACGTTCACCGGCAAGGCGATCGCGCACGAGGACGCCCCGAAGGCCCCGTCCGAGGCGGCCGCCGCCGCTGTGCAATCCGGCACAGCGTCGGAAGGGACCGAGGGCGACCACAAGTAGCGCTTGTAACCTGGACGCAGGTTCACCGGCGAGCCCCGACGACCGTCCCGGGT
>NZ_JBHYXZ010000057.1:0-19327 GCF_042752395.1 Actinosynnema sp. NPDC059335
GACCTGGGGGTCGTCCCACCGCGACGCGGCGGCGCCGGACCGAGGGGGGAGGTGTCCGGCGAGTCGGTCGGAGCGGCTGATCGCGGCTAGGCGAATGCAGCCCCTCTGCCATGAGGGTAACCCCTGAGTCAGGTGTTCGCCAGAAGGGAGCAAGGCCCATTACCGCCAGCGATCGGTCAGCACACCCAGCGCACCCAAAGCGACCGCGGCGGCGGTCGACGCCCGCAGAACGGTGGGTCCGAGTCGCACGACGTGCGCGCCTGCCGCGGTCAACGCGGACAATTCCTCGTCGGTGATGCCGCCTTCCGGTCCGACGACGAGCAGCACATCGCCCGAAGAGGGCAACTGAACCGATCCGAGCGCCGCCGAAGAGGATTCGTGCAAAACCAGTGTGGCCGCCGCGGAAGCCGCCAACCGCGCGAGTCCGGACGTCGAAACGGGTTCCGCGACCGACGGCACGCGGGCCCGCCGGGCCTGCTTGGCCGCCTCGCGCGCGGTGCTGCGCCAGCGTTCGAGGGCCTTCGCGCCGCGCGGCCCGTCCTCCCACTTCGTCACGCAGCGCGAGGCGCGCCACGGCACGACGCCGTCCACGCCCGCCTCGGTGGCCAGTTCCACGGCCAGCTCGCCCCGGTCGCCCTTCACCAGCGCCTGCGCCACGACCACGCGCACGGACGGCTCGGGCACGACCCAGCGCTCGACGACCCGCAGCCGCAGGGCGTCCTTCACGGCCTCGGTGACCACGCACCGCACCTGCGCGCCCGTGCCGTCGGAGAGCACCAGCTCCTCCCCCGCCCGCAACCGGCGCACGGTGGCCGCGTGCCGCCCCTCGGGGCCGTCGAGGACGGCCTCGTCACCGGGCGGCAGCGCGGCGACCAGGAAGACCGGCAGCGTCACCGGTGGTTGCGGCCGGACCGCAGCCGCGAGAACAGCCCGCCGCCGCCCTTGCCGTTGTGCGCGAGCGTCGGCTCGTCCTCGCCGCGCACGACGGCCAGCTCGCGCAGCAGTTCGACCTGGCGCGCGTCCAGCTTGGTCGGCGTGACGACCTCCAGGTGCACGTGCAGGTCGCCGCGGCCGTCGATGCGGCCGCTGGACCGCAGCCGGGGCATGCCGCGCCCGGTGAGCACCAGCTCGGTGTTCGGCTGGGTGCCGGGCTCGATCTCCAGCTCCTCCTCGCCGTCCAGCGTCTGCAGCGGCAGCACCGCGCCCAGGGCGGCGGTCGTCATGGGGATGCGCACCGAGCAGTGCAGGTTCGCGCCGTCGCGCTCGAAGACCTCGTGCGGCACCTCCTCGACCTCGACGTAGAGGTCGCCGGCCGGCCCGCCGCCGGGGCCGACCTCGCCCTGGCCCGCGAGCCGCACCCGCATGCCCTCGGCCACGCCGGCCGGGATCTGCACCGAGATGGTCCGCCGGGAGCGGACCCGGCCCTCGCCCGCGCACTGCTGGCACGGGTCCGGGATGACCTCGCCGAGGCCGCGGCACACCGGGCACGGCCGCGCGGTCACGACCTGGCCGAGGAACGAGCGCTGCACCGACTGCACCTCGCCCCGGCCGCCGCACGTGTCGCAGCGCACCGGGGACGAGCCCTCGGCGCAGCCGCTGCCCACGCACCGGTCGCACAGGATGGCCGTGTCGACGGTCAGCTCGCGCGACGCGCCGGCCGCGCACTCCTCCAGCGTCATCGAGAGCCGGATCAAGGCGTCGGAGCCGGGTTGCACGCGGCTGCGCGGACCGCGCCCGCCACCGCCGCCCGCGCCGAAGAACGCGTCCATGATGTCGCCGAGACCGAACCCCGCGAACGGGTCCCCGCCGCCGCGCATCCCACCGCCGCCGGGCTCCAACGGGTCGCCGCCCAGGTCGACGACCTGCCGCTTCTTCGGGTCCGACAGGACCTCGTAGGCGGCGGTCACCTCCTTGAAGCGCGCTTCCTCGTTGGGGTTGACGTCGGGGTGCAGCTGCCGCGCGAGCTTGCGGTAGGCGCGCTTGATCTCGTCGGGAGTCGCGTTCTTGGCGACCCCGAGCGTGCCGTAGTAGTCCCTCGCCACCGTGTTTCCTCCTGCGAACGCGCTTCGACACGCGCTCGCTCGCTTGCGGAACGTCCTTCGGGACCGCGGTGTTCCCCCGCCGTCACCGTCCGGTCAAGATCTCACCCACGTAGTTGGCGACCGCTCGCACCGCCGCCATCGTGCCGGGGTAGTCCATGCGGGTCGGCCCGACCACGCCCATGCCGCCGAGCAGGTTGTCCCGGCTGCCGTAGCCGATGGACACGACCGAGGTGCTGCGCATCTCGGCCGCTTCGTTCTCCTCGCCGATGTGCACCAGGATCCGGCCGGGGTCGCGGGCCGCGGCGAGCAGCTTGAGCACCACGACCTGCTCCTCCAGCGCCTCGAGCACCTGGCGCAGCGAACCGGGGAAGTCTGCCACGTTGCGGGTGAGGTTCGCCGTGCCACCCAGGACCAGGCGTTCCTCGGGGTGCTCCACCAGCGACTCGATGAGCACGGTGCTCACCCGCAGCACGATGTCGCGCAGCTCGCCCGGCGCCTCGTCGGGCAGCTTGGCGACCTCCGCGGAGGCGTCGGACAGGCGCTTGCCGACCATCGCGCCGTTGAGCATGGCCCGGATGCGGGCCACGTTGTCCTCGCTGATCACGTCGCCGAGGTCGACCGAGCGCTGGTCGACCCGGCCGGTGTCGGTGATCAGCACCAGCATCAGGCGCGCCGGGGTGATCGCGAGCACCTCGATGTGCCGGACGGTGGAGCGGCTGAGCGTGGGGTACTGGACGACGGCGACCTGGCGGGTCAGCTGGGCCAGCAGGCGGACGCTGCGGCGCAGCACGTCGTCGAGGTCGTAGGCGCCCTCCAGGAAGTTCTGGATGGCCTTGCGCTCGGGCGTGGACAGCGGCTTGACCTCGCTGAGCCGGTCCACGAACAGCCGGTAGCCCTTGTCGGTGGGCACGCGGCCGGCGCTGGTGTGGGGCTGGGTGATGTACCCGTCCTCCTCCAGGGAGGCCATGTCGTTGCGGACGGTCGCGCTCGAAACGCCGAGGTTGTGCCGCTCCACCAGGGCTTTGGAGCCGACCGGCTCCTGGTTCGACACGTAGTCGGCGACGATCGCGCGCAGCACTTCGAACCGGCGCTCATCGGCGTTCACGCGCGTCACCTCCAGGGCGTACCTGCCTGCTTCACCTTGAGTTTACGGACGTCGGGGCACGGATCGGAAAACAAAGTCGCCGAGCTTCGGCTCACCCCGGTTGCGTCCGGTGCGCTCAACCCCGTCCGGGGGCGTGACGGCGGCGTTCCCGGCGGTCGGGTGCGCCGCGGATCACCGGGTGTCGGCCGTCACGTCAGCCGGCGCACCACGGCGTCGGCGAGCAGGCGGCCCCGGTCGGTGAGCACGCAACGGCCGCGGTCCAGGGCGGCCGGGTCGAGCAGGCCGTCGTCGGCGGCGATCTTGGCCTCGGCGCGGCCGTCGTCGTCCAGCACGTCCAGGGGCAGGCCGGTGGCCAGGCGCAGCTCCAGCAGCACGCGTTCGACGCGGCGGTCGTCCTCGTCGAGCACCTCGCGTCCCGCGGCGGGCGAGAGGCCGGAGGCGAGCAGCCCGCTGTACTTCGCCGGGTGCTTGACGTTCCACCAGCGCACGCCGCCCACGTGGCTGTGCGCGCCGGGGCCCGCGCCCCACCAGTCGGCGCCCTGCCAGTAGAGCAGGTTGTGCCGGCACGCGGCGTCGGCCGACGCGGCCCAGTTCGACACCTCGTACCAGCGCAGGCCGTGTTCGGTCAGGGCCGCGTCGATCAGCTCGTACTTGTCCGCGAGCACGTCGTCGTCGGGCATGGGCAGCTCGCCGCGGCGCACCCGGCGGGCCAGCGCGGTGCCCTCCTCCACGATCAGCGCGTAGGCGGACACGTGGTCCACGCCGGCCTCGCGGACGGCGTCCAGCGAGGAGCGGAGGTCGTCGGCGGACTCGCCCGGCGTCCCGTAGATCAGGTCGAGGTTCACGTGCTCGAACCCGGCGGCGCGGGCCTCGCGGGCGGCGGCCACCGGGCGGCCCGGGGTGTGCGCGCGGTCGAGCACGGCCAGCACGTGCCGGGCGGCCGACTGCATGCCGAGCGACACCCGGGTGTAACCAGCGTCACGGATCGCGGCGAAGAAATCGGGCGAGGTGGACTCCGGGTTGGACTCGGTGGTGACCTCCGCGCCGGGCGCGAGGCCGAACGAGGAGCGCACCGCGTCGAGCACGTCGGCGAGCCCGGCCGCGCCGAGCAGTGACGGTGTGCCACCCCCGACGAACACCGTTTCCGCCGGCGGTGCGACCCCCAACACGGTCGCCGCGAGGTCCAACTCGCGCCGCAGGCCCTCCAGCCACGACGCCGGGGAGGCGGATGTGCCCAGCTCACCGGCCGTGTAGGTGTTGAAGTCGCAGTAACCGCACCGGGTCGCGCAGAACGGCACGTGCACGTAGACCCCGAACGGGCGGTCACCGAGACCGGTGAGCGCGGACGGGGGCAGCGAGCCGTCGGGGGGCGCCGGGTCGCCGGTCGGCAGGGCGGAGGGCATGGCCCCATTGTCCCATCTACCAGCAGCGCAACCCCGTCCCACGATGCGGATGGCGGTGGACCACGGGGTGGACGCGTGGCACGCTGACCGACATGACATCGACCGGAGTGCGCCTGGTGGTCCGCCGCCACGTCGACTTCCGTCGTGTCTCCAGCGCGATGTGCCGTCGCTCGGCATAACCCGCGCCTGCCTTTTTGTTCCCGTCGGCGCCGGGTGCGCTGACGAGACCCCCACCACGGCTCCACCGGGACTCGCACGCGCACCAGCGCCCCGAAACCCCGGAGGACGAGGATGGTCCCCCCGACGACGACGCCTCAGCGCCCCAAGCAGCGCCGAGGTGAGGGGCAGTGGGCGCTGGGCTACCGCGAGCCGCTGAACCCCAACGAGCGGAGCAAGAAGGACGACAACCCGCTCAACGTCCGGTCGCGGATCGAGAACATCTACGCCCGCGGCGGCTTCGACTCCATCGACCCGGCCGACCTGCGCGGCCGGTTCCGCTGGTACGGGCTCTACACGCAGCGCAAGCCCGGCATCGACGGCGGCCGCACGGCCACGCTGGAGCCGGAGGAGCTGGACGACGAGTACTTCATGCTGCGCGTGCGCATCGACGGCGGGCGGCTGACCACCCGGCAGCTCGCGCTGATCGGCGAGCTGTCCCAGACCTACGCGCGCGACACGGCCGACATCACCGACCGGCAGAACGTGCAGTACCACTGGATCCGCATCGAGGACGTGCCGACCATCTGGGAGAAGCTGGAGGACGCCGGCCTGACCACGATGGAGGCGTGCGGCGACAGCCCGCGCGTGATCCTCGGCTCGCCGGTGGCGGGCATCGCCGCGGACGAGGTGGTGGACGGCACGCCCGCGATCGAGGAGGTGCTGCGCCGCTACATCGGCGACCCCCGGTTCGCGAACCTGCCGCGCAAGTTCAAGACCGCGATCTCCGGGCTGCCGGACGTGGCGCACGAGATCCACGACGTGGCGTTCGTCGGCGTGGAGCACCCCGAGCACGGACCGGGCTTCGACGTGTGGGTGGGCGGCGGCCTGTCGACCAACCCGATGATCGGCAAGCGGCTGGGCGCGTGGGTGCCGGTGGACGAGGTGCCGGACGTGTGGGAGGGCGTGGTCAGCGTCTTCCGCGACTACGGCTACCGCCGCCTGCGGCACCGGGCCCGGATCAAGTTCCTGGTCGCCGACTGGGGCCCGGAGAAGTTCCGGGAGGTCCTGGAGACCGAGTACCTCAAGCGCAGGATGATCGACGGCCCCGCGCCGGAGAACCCCGCCGTGCCGCGCGACCACATCGGCGTGCACCGGCAGAAGGACGGCCTCTACTACGTCGGCGCGGCCCCGATCGCGGGCCGGGTGAGCGGGTCCACGCTGGTCGAGGTGGCCAAGGTGGCCGAGCGGGCGGGCTCGGGCCGGGTGCGGCTCACGCCGCAGCAGAAGCTGGTCGTGCTCGACGTGCCCGAGGGCGAGGTCAAGACCCTCCAGGCCGACCTGGCGAAGCTCGGGCTGCAGACCGAGCCGTCGCCGTGGCGGCGCGGTGTGATGGCCTGCACCGGCATCGAGTTCTGCAAGCTCGCGATCGTCGAGACCAAGGCCCGCGCGGTCGAGCTGGTGGCCGCGCTGGAGTCCCGGCTCGCCGACGTCGTGGCGGGCGTCACCGAGCCGATCTCGGTGCACATCAACGGCTGCCCGAACTCCTGCGCCCGGATCCAGACCGCGGACATCGGCCTGAAGGGGCAGATCGTCACCGACGCCGAGGGCCGGCAGGTCGAGGGCTTCCAGGTGCACCTGGGCGGCGGGCTGGGCCTGGACGCCGGGTTCGGCCGCAAGCTGCGCGGCCACAAGGTCACGGCCGCCGAGCTGTCGGACTACGTGGAGCGCGTGGTGCGCAACTTCGTGGCCAAGCGGGAGCCGGACGAGCGCTTCCCCCAGTGGGTCGCCCGCGCCGACGAGGACGACCTGAAGTGAGCGAGCGCGCCACCCCCTTCTACTGCCCGTACTGCGGCGACGAGGACCTCCGTCCCCAGGAGGAGCCCGGCCACTCGTGGCTGTGCGCCTCCTGCCGCCGCGTGTTCACCGTCAAGTTCGTTGGTCTCAACCTTCCTCAGGAGGTGCAACGATGACCGCCCCCACCAGGGTCGAGGAACTGAAGGTGATCGCCGAGGCCGCTTCGGTCGAGCTGGCGGACGCCAGTGCCGAGGAGGCGCTCGCGTGGACCGCCCGCACGTTCGGCGAGAGCTGGATCGTCGCGTCGAACATGCAGGACGCCGTCCTGATCGACCTGGCCACCAAGGTCAAGCCGGACGTGGACGTGCTGTTCCTGGAGACCGGCTACCACTTCGCCGAGACCATCGGCACGCGGGACGCCGTGGACCTGGTCTACCCGGACGTGCGGATCGTCAACGCCGCGGCCGAGCAGTCGGTGGCCGAGCAGGAGGCGCAGTTCGGCCCGCTCAACCGGACCGACCCGAACCGGTGCTGCCACCTGCGCAAGGTCATCCCGTTGCAGCGCACCCTGAAGGACTACGACGCGTGGGTCACGGGCGTGCGCCGCGTGGACGCGCCGACCCGGGCGAACACGCCGATCGTGCAGTGGGACGAGCGCAACGGGCTGGTCAAGGTCAACCCGATCGCGCCCTGGTCCGACGACGAGTTCAACGCCTACATCGCCCGCCACGGCATCCTCGAGAACCCCTTGGTGCAGGCGGGTTACCCCTCCATCGGCTGCGCGCCCTGCACCGCGAAGCCGCTGCCCGGGTCCGACCCGCGCAGCGGCCGGTGGGCGGGCCTGGCCAAGACCGAATGCGGGTTGCACGGATGACCACCGCGACAGTCCTCGACACGCTGGACCGCCTGGAGTCCGAGGCGATCCACATCTTCCGCGAGGTGGCGGGCGAGTTCGACCGGCCGGTGATCCTGTTCTCCGGCGGCAAGGACTCCACCCTGCTGCTGCACCTGGCGGTCAAGGCGTTCTGGCCCGCGCCGGTGCCGTTCCCGCTGCTGCACGTGGACACCGGGCACAACTTCGACGAGGTCATCGAGTTCCGCGACCGGGTCGTGGCGCGGCACGGGCTGCGGCTGGAAGTCGCCCGGGTGCAGGACTACATCGACGACGGCCGGCTGGCCGAGCGGCCCGACGGCACCCGCAACCCGCTGCAGACGGTGCCGCTGCTGGACGCGATCACCACGCACCGGTTCGACGCGGTGTTCGGCGGCGGCCGGCGCGACGAGGAGCGCGCCCGCGCCAAGGAGCGGATCTTCAGCCTGCGCAACGCCTTCGGCCAGTGGGAGCCGCGCCGGCAGCGCCCGGAGCTGTGGAACCTCTACAACGGCCGGCACCGCCCCGGCGAGCACGTCCGGGTGTTCCCGCTGTCCAACTGGACCGAGCTGGACGTGTGGCGCTACATCGCCCGCGAGGGCATCGAGCTGCCGTCGATCTACTACGCCCACCGGCGCGAGGTGTACCTGCGCGACGGGATGTGGCTCGCGGAAGGCCCGTGGGGCGGCCCGCGCGAGGGCGAGGAGCTGGTCGAGAAGACCGTCCGCTACCGGACCGTCGGCGACGGGTCGTGCACCGGCGCGGTCGAGTCCGACGCCGCCGACATCGACGCCGTCATCGCCGAGGTGGCGGCCAGCAGGCTCACCGAGCGCGGCGCGACCCGCGCGGACGACCGGCTGTCCGAGGCCGCCATGGAAGACCGCAAGCGGGAGGGCTACTTCTAGATGAGCGACCTGTTGAGGTTGGCGACGGCGGGCAGCGTGGACGACGGCAAGTCCACGCTGGTCGGCAGGTTGCTGTACGACACCAAGTCGGTCCTCGCGGACACGCTCGACGCGGTGCACCGCGCCAGCGCCGACCGCGGCCTGACCACCCCCGACCTGTCGCTCCTGGTGGACGGCCTGCGCTCGGAGCGCGAGCAGGGCATCACCATCGACGTGGCCTACCGCTACTTCGCCACGCCGAAGCGCTCGTTCGTGCTGGCCGACACCCCCGGTCACGTGCAGTACACCCGCAACACGGTGACCGGCGCGTCCACCGCGCAGCTCGGCGTGCTGCTGGTCGACGCGCGCAAGGGCGTCATCGAGCAGACCCGCCGGCACGCGGCCGTGCTGGCGCTGCTCGGCGTGCCGCGCCTGGTGCTCGCGGTCAACAAGATCGACCTGGTGGACTTCGACGAGCTGACGTTCACCCGCATCGCCAAGGAGTTCACCGCCCACGCCACGGCCCTCGGGTACGACGAGGACGCCGTGGTGGAGATCCCGGTGTCGGCGCTGGCGGGCGACAACGTGGTGGAGCGCTCCACGCGCACGCCCTGGTACGACGGCCCCACGCTGCTGGAGCACCTGGAGTCGGTGCCGGTCGAGTCCGATCCCCGGGACGCGCCGCTCCGCTTCCCGGTGCAGTACGTGATCCGGCCGCGCACCCCGGAGCACCCGGACTACCGCGGCTACGCGGGCCAGGTCTCGGCGGGCACCGTGCGGGTCGGCGACGAGGTCGTCGTGCTGCCCGGCGGGCTGCGCTCCACCGTGACGGGCATCGACACCGCCGACGGCCCGCTGGAGGAGGCCGCCGCGGGCCAGTCGGTGACCCTGCTGCTGGCGCACGACCTGGACATCGCGCGCGGCGACCTGATCGCCGGCGCGACCCGGCCGCCGAGGGTGACCGACGAGTTCGACGCCACCGTGTGCTGGCTGTCGGAGAAGGCGCTCACGCCCGGCGCGCGGGTGCTGGTCAAGACCGGCACCCGGACCGTGCAGGCGATCGTGACCGAGCTGCGCACCCGGTTCGACGAGCAGCGGCTCGCCACCACCGACGCGCCCGGGTCCCTGTCGCTCAACGAGATCGGCCAGGTCGCGCTGCGCACCGCCGAGCCGATCCCGGTGGACGACTACGCGGAGGACCGCCGCACGGGCGCGTTCCTGGTGATCGACGCGGGCGACGGCAGCACGCTGGCCGCCGGGCTCGTGGGCGCCCCGCTGCCCGAGGTGGACGGCGTGGACGACGCGGACGGCGACACCGCCGAGCCGGACAGCCACGCCCTCGTCTCCCCCGGTCCGTGAGAGGTCGCGCGACCATGGGCCCGGGACGCCGCCTCACCAGGACGCTGGCAGCGCTGACGGCGCTGGTGGTGCTCGCCGGGTGTTCCCGGATCGACCGCGGCGACTCCGCCGCCGACGCCCGCGACCTGGGCGCGGCGGCGCAGGTCCGCCTGGGCTACTTCCCCAACGTCACCCACGCCGCCGCGCTGATCGGCGTCGACCGGGGGTTCTTCGCCCGGGAGCTGGGCGGCACCAGGCTCACCACCCAGACCTTCAACGCCGGTCCGGCGGCGGTGAACGCGCTGCTCGGCGGCTCGCTGGACGTGTCGTTCATCGGGTCCGGCCCGGCCGTCAACGCCTACGCCAAGTCCGACGGGCAGGCGGTCCGGCTGGTCGCCGGCGCGACCTCGGGCGGGGCGCAGCTCGTGGTCAGGCCGGACGTGACCACGCCCGCCGACCTGCGCGGCAAGGTGCTCACCGCGCCGCAGCTCGGCAACACGCAGGACGTGGCGCTGAAGAAGTGGCTGGCGGGCGAACGGCTCGACACGCAGGTGACCAACGTCGAGAACGCCCAGTCGCTCGACCTGTTCCAGCGCGGCGACGTCGACGGGGCCTGGGCGCCCGAGCCGTGGTCGTCGCGGCTGGTGCTGGAGGCGGGCGCGAAGGTGCTGCTCGACGAGGCGTCGCTGTGGGACGGGGGCCGGTTCCCCACCACGGTGGTCCTGGTGCGGACGAGGTTCCTCAAGGAGCACCCGGCCACGGTCGAGGCGCTGCTGCGCGGCCACCTCGCCGCCACCCGGTTCGCGCGGGACCACGAGGCCGAGGCCAAGCAGGTCGTCAACGACGCGCTGGCCCGGCTCACCGGCAAGGCGCTGGCCGGCCCGGTGCTCGACCGGGCGTTCGACCACATCGAGCTGACCCTCGACCCGCGGGCCGGGAGCTTCCTGCGGCTGGCGCAGGACGCGGTGACCGCGGGTGTGGCGAAGAAGGCCGCGAACGTGGCCGGCCTCGCCGACTTCACGCTGCTCAACGAGGTGCTCTCGGCGGCGGGCGAGCCGACCGTGGACGCCGCCGGGCTGGACCGCAAGTGACTCGAGGAAGGCAGGCACGCCATGACCGCCACGCTTGAGAACCCGCCGGCGGTGTCCCGCTCGGACGCCGCGGTGACCCTGTCCGGGGTCCGGAAGGTCTTCGGCCACGGCGCCAACGGCGTCGTCGCGCTCGACGGCGTCGACCTCTCGGTCGCCCCCGGCGAGTTCGTGTGCCTGCTCGGCGCGTCCGGCTGCGGCAAGTCCACCCTGCTGAACCTGGTCGCCGGGCTGGACGAGCCGACGTCCGGCCACATCGAGCTGACCACGTCGCGGCCCGCCGTGATGTTCCAGGAGGCCGCGCTGATGCCGTGGCTGACCGCGGCGCGCAACGTCGAGCTGCCGCTGCGGCTCGCGGGCGTCAAGCGCGGCGCGCGGCGGGCGAAGGCCGGCGAGCTGCTGTCGCTGGTGCGGCTCGTCGGCGCGGGCCACAAGCGCCCGCACGAGCTGTCCGGCGGCATGCGGCAGCGCGTGGCGCTGGCCCGCGCCCTGGCGTCCACGCTGGGCAGCGCCGGGGACGGCACTCCCGGCCTGCTGCTGATGGACGAGCCGTTCGCCGCGCTCGACGCCATCACCCGCGACGTGCTCCAGGCCGAGCTGGTGCGGGTGTGGCGGGAGACCTCGACGGCGATCGTGTTCGTCACGCACGACGTGCGCGAGGCCGTGCGGCTGGGTCAGCGGGTCGTGCTGCTGTCCTCCCGGCCCGGCCGCGTGGTGCGCGAGTGGTCCACCGCGGACCACGACGAGCCGGCGCTCATCGACGACATCACCACCCACCTGCGCGAGATGATCAGCGGTCATGCAGCGGCTTGACCCGGACCTCGCGGCGGTCGGCGCGGGCCTCGACGCGCTGGACGCGCCCCCGTCGGAGCGGCGGGCGTCGTTCGGCAGGCGGTTCCTCCGCACCGCCGTGCCGCCGCTGATCGCGTTCGCCCTGCTCCTGGGCGTGTGGCAGGCGTTGTGGGCGCTCGCGTTCTGGCCGGAGTACCAGCTGCCCGCGCCCGGGACGGTGTGGGCCGCGGTGGTCGAGGCGGTGCGGACCGGCCGGGCGTTCGAGGTGCTGTGGACCTCGGTCAGCCGCGCCGTGCTCGGCTTCCTCACCGCCGTGGTGATCGCCACCCCGTTGGGGCTGCTGATCGCCAAGGTGCGGGTGGTGCGCGCGGCCATCGGGTCGTTGCTGACCGGCCTGCAGTCGCTGCCGTCGGTCGCGTGGGTGCCGGCGGGCATCCTCTGGTTCGGCGCGACGCCCGCGACCATCTACTTCGTCGTGCTGATGGGCTCGGTGCCGTCGATCGCCAACGGCCTGGTGTCGGGCATCGACCAGATCCCGCCGCTGCTGCCGCGGGTCGGTCAGGCCCTGGGCGCGACCCGGCTGGCCGCGGCCCGGCACATCCTGCTGCCCGCCGCCCTGCCGGGCTACCTGGCCGGGCTGAAGCAGGGCTGGGCGTTCTCGTGGCGCTCGTTGATGGCGGCGGAGATCATCGCCACGTCGCCGCAGCTCGGCGAGGGGCTGGGCCAGTACCTGCACAACGGCTCGGCGTTGAACGACATCTCGGTGGTGATCGCGGCGATCTTCCTGATCCTGCTGGTCGGCGTCGGGATCGAACTGCTGGTGTTCCGACCGTTGGAGCGGATCGTGCTGCGTGCGCGCGGATTGACGGGTGCCCTGTGACCGCGTTGGTGGCCGTGGCGCACGGCAGTCGGGACCCCCGGTCGGCGGCCGTGGTGCACCAGTTGTTGGACGTCGTGCGGGCGCTGGCCCCGTCGCTGGACGTGCGCGGCTCGTTCCTCGACCTCTCGGTGCCCCTGCTGGGCGACGTGCTGCGCGGGGCGCACGCGGACGGCCACCGCTCGGCCGTCGTCGTGCCGCTGTTGCTGGGGAAGGCCTACCACGCGCGCGTCGACGTGCCGGGCGCCGTGGCGGACGCCCGCCTGCCCGGCATGGACGTGGCGATCGCCGACGTCCTCGGCCCCGATCCCCGCCTGGAGTCCGCCGCCCTGCGCCGGCTGGCGTCGGTGGGCGTGCGGTCCCGCGACCGCACGCTGGGCGTGGTCCTGGCCGGCGCCGGGTCGTCGCACGCCCCGGCCAACGCGCTGGTGTCCTCGATCGCCGCGCGGTGGGCCGCCGGCGCCGGGTGGGCCGGCGTGGAACCCGCCTTCGCCGCCTCCGCCCAGCCCGACGTGCCGACGGCGGTCGCGCGGTTGCGGGCGCGGGGCGCCCGGCGGATCGCCGTGGCGTCGTGGTTCCTGGCTCCGGGCTTCCTGCCGGACCGCGTGACGCGGTTGGCGGGCGAGGGCGCGATCATCGCGCCCCCGTTGGGACCGGACCCGGAGGTGGCGGAGCTGATCCTGCACCGGTACGACGCGGCGTTGAGTGGTCGGTGGGCGGAGAGCGCTTGATCGGGTCGGGGTTGTGGAAACGCTGACAAGCGCCCTCCCCGAACAGGCAGATCAACAAACCATCACGCTCCTCCGGGATGTAGAGCCCTCGCACGACAAAGCGGCTCACCGGCCCCGTTACGCGTCCGTGCCGGCCTTCCTCCACAAGAGGAGGGCTTCGTGTCATCCCGCCGACCTGGCGCAGCCCTACCGCACGTGTCAAGGGGGCGCTGTGCACGTCTTGCCCGTTCGTGCGCTGATGTCGCCCCCTTGACGCGTGTGGTAGCCCTCCGGGAGGTCGGCGGGATGACACGAACCCCGGACCCACAACCCAACGGGACATCCAGGCGGGGTTGTCCATCCTGCTGATCTGCCCGTCCGGCGAGGACGCTTTTCACCGCTCTTGATCTTCGGGCTCCGCGTCCAACGCCTCCACCAACCGTTCCATCACCTTCAGCGTCGTGCGCAGGTCATCGAGGTCCACCTGACGCGAGATGCGGTTGGTGAACGCGTGCTGCGCCCGCGCCAACCGCGACACCGCCTCGTACCCCGCCCCCGTGGGCCGGAACAGCTTCGCGCGCTTGTGCGCCGGGTTGGGCAGGTACTCGGCCAACCCCTTCTCCACCAGCAGATCCGCGATGCGCTGCACGCTCTGCCGGGTCAGGCTCATCTCCCGGGCGATGCCCGACACCGGCAACGGCTGCCGCAGGACCGCGCCGAGCACCTGCCACCAGGCAGCCGTCAACCCGACCGGCTTCGTCATCACCTCCGCCGCCTCCAGGAACCCGCCGTACAACCGGAACGTGCGCATGATGACCTCGGTCAGCACGTCCCCGGCCTCCGTCCGGGGCTCGACCTCCCCGCTCACCGCGTCCCCGCTCACGGCGGCCCCCACGACACCCCCGCTCACGACACCGCCTGCACCAGCTTGCCGAACCACTCCGGGTCCCCCGTCCGGTACAGCCCGTACCACGCCTCCAGCACGGCCGGCTCGTACAGGTCCAACTCGGCGAAGATCTCCCGCGCGAACTCCAACGACGACGCCGCGCCGGCCGTGATCAACCCACCCGACCGCACCGCGCGCTCCGCGCTGAACAGCGACGACCCGGTGTACCCGGGCACGGCCTCCAACTGCTGCACCACGTTCCCGCCGTGCGGCCGGTCGTTCAGCAGCCCTTCCGCCGCCAGGCCGATCGTCGCGCCGCAGATCGCCGCCACCGGCACGCCGGCGTCCAGCCACCGCCGAGCCGCCTTCGCGAACGCCGCGTTGGCGCCGCTCTCCCAGGTGTCCGCGCCGGGCAGGATCAGCATCGCGCTGTCCGCCGGGTCGATGTCCTCCAGCGCCAGGTCCGGCGTGATGCGCAGCCCGCCGATGGACGTGACGGGGTCGAGCGTCGCCCCGACGGTCCGCACCCGGTACAGGCCCGGCGCCTTCTGGAACTGCGGCGTGTTGATCTGCGCCACCGCGTGCCCGAACTCCCAGTCGGCCAGCGTGTCGTAGAGGGCGAGGTGGACCGTCTTCGTTGTCATGACAGCATCCTGTCATCTTGACAGCACACTGTCAACCAACGCCGCACCGTTAGAGTGCCGCCCATGGCAGACGAGCTGGTCCACTACGAGGTGCGGCGTGGCATCGCGACGATCACGCTGGACTCACCTCACAACCGCAACGCCCTGTCCGCCCGGCTGCGCGCCGAGCTGACCGCGCACCTGGAGACCGCCACGGCCGACGACGCCGTGCGGGTGATCGTGCTGAGCCACACCGGACCGGTGTTCTGCTCCGGCATGGACCTGAAGGAAGCGGGCGGCGCGAGCGCCGACCAGCAGGGCGTCAACGAGTTCCCCGCGATCCTGCGACAGCTCTGGACCAGCCCGAAGCCGGTCGTCGCCCGCTTGAACGGCCCGGCCCGCGCGGGCGGCGTCGGCCTGGTCGCGGCCTGCGACATCGCGGTGGCGGTGGACACGGCCACGTTCGCGTTCAGCGAGGTGCGCATCGGCGTCGTGCCGGCCGTCATCTCGGTGACCGTGCTGCCGCGCCTGCTGCCGCGCGCCGCGCACGAGCTGTTCCTCACCGGCGAGACGTTCGCCGCGCCGAAGGCCGTGGCCATCGGCCTGATCAACGCCGCGGTGCCGGCCGACGACCTGGACGCCGAGGTCACCCGCTACACCGACATGCTGGCGCTGGGCGCGCCCAACGCCCTGGCCGCGACCAAGCGGATGCTCCGGGAACCCCGGTCGAACGACCTGGACGAGGTGTTCGCCGACATGCTGGCCCTGTCCGCCCGGCACTTCGGCGGCCCCGAGGGCCAGGAGGGCATCGCCGCGTTCGTGGGCAAGCGCAAGCCGTCGTGGGTGCCGACCGACGACTGACGCCCCGCACGCGCGGCCGAGCCGGGCGAACCCCTCCGACGAAGACCGGACCAAACCAGACCGGACGGGACGGGACGGGACTAGTCGGTGTAGACGACGGTCAGCACCCGGTCGCCCAGCTCGGCCGTGCGCGCCACCGCGTCCGCCAGCACGGCCTCCACCTCGGCGTTCCCGCCTTCCCACTCCAGCACGTGCTCGCCCTCGGGCAGCCACGACAGGTCGGTCAGGCAGTCGTGCAGCGCGTCGAGGTTGTGCCCGAACCAGGCGGGGAAGCTCAACGCGTCCGCGATCGCCGCGATGGCGGCCTGCTTCGAGCGCGCGCCCCGGCGCACGACGTGGCGGTAGGTCATTTCCTCACATCCACGACGACGAACGACCCGTAGTGGTCGGGCGTGTAGTACACCTCGTCGGACGACCCGGTCACGAGCCGCCGCGCGCCGCGGTCGTCGCTGCCCGGCGTCGGCACCGTGTACTCCCGGTAGTAGTCCGCCGGCTTGGCGGGCAGCCGCTTCTCCCGGTTCTGGAACGTCGTGCCGTCGTTGCGCGGGTACGGGAACGGCCCGCCGCGCCCGATCAGCTCCCAGGTGGCCCGCACCTGCTCGGGCAGCCGCGACAGCGCCTCGACCGGCAGCCCCGAGTCCGCGCCGGGCACCCCGGAGGCCGCGACCGAGGCCGGCGCGGGACCCGAGGAGCCGGTGAGGTCCTTGGCGAAGTAGCCGACCACGACGAGCGCGATCAGGCCGATCAGTGCGACGGAGAGCCGCCGGGCGGGAGTCACGGTCCCAGAGCCTACGAAGGACCGCTCGCGTCCACCGCCGGGGGTTGCGGCCCGTCACCGGCCCGGTCGACCTTCGGCACCGGGTTGAACCTGGTCGACGCGTTGTCCACCACCCGGTCGATGAGCCGGGCCGCGCCCAGGCACAACGGCAGCAGCACGCACATGAGCAGTCCGAACTGGAACGGGAACGCGAGCTGCGCCAACCACAGCTCGACCCCGTCCCACCACTGCTCGAACGCGTCCACCACGCCACCGAGCCTAGTCCCGTGACGTGCTTCACCGCACACGGATCGCTACCACTCGGTAAGTTGCCCGCATGTTCGCCGTCTACGCAGCCGAGCCGAGCCCCGAAGACCCGATCGCCGCCCTGCGCGTGGGCGAGCGGCCGGACCCCGAAGTCCCCGCCGGGTGGGTGAAGGTGGCCGTGCGGGCGGCCAGCCTGAACATGCACGACCTGTGGACCCTGCGGGGGGTGGGGATCAAGCCGGACCAGTTCCCGATGATCCTGGGCTGCGACGGCGCGGGCGTGCTGGAGGACGGCACCGAGGTCGTGCTGCACTCCGTGATCGGCGACCCGGACTGGACGGGCGACGAGACGCTGGACCCGCGCCGCACGCTGCTCACCGAGAAGCACCAGGGCACGTTCGCCGACTACGTCGTCGTCCCGAAGCGCAACGCGCTGCCCAAGCCCGCGGGGCTGAGCTTCGCCGAGGCGGCGTGCATGGGCACGGCGTGGCTGACCGCGTACCGGATGCTGTTCGTGAACTCGGGCCTGCGGCCGGGCCAGACGATGCTCGTGCAGGGCGCGTCCGGCGGCGTCTCGACCGCGTTGGTGCAGTTGGGCCGCGCGGCGGGCTTCCGCGTGTGGGTGACCGGCCGCACGGAGGAGAAGCGCGCGCTGGCCGAGAGCCTGGGCGCGCACCGGTCGTTCGAGTCCGGCGCGCGCCTGCCCGAACGCGTGGACGCGGTGTTCGAGACCGTCGGCAAGGCCACCTGGTCGCACTCGATGAAGGCGCTCAAGCCGGGCGGGACCCTGGTGATCTCCGGCGCGACGAGCGGTGACGCGTCGGCGGCCGAGCTGCCGCGGCTGTTCTTCCTGCAACTGCGGGTGGTGGGCTCGACCATGGGCACCCGGCAGGAGCTGGCCGACCTGCTGTCGTTCTGCGACCTGACGGGCCTGCGCCCGCAGATCGGCGCCGAGCTGCCGTTCGAGCGGGCCGAGGAGGGGATGCGCGCGATGCTCGACGGCGAGACCGCGGGCAAGATCGTCTTCTCGCGGAGCTGAGGACGACCGCCGCCGCCCTCGGCTCAATCGTCCATCCGCACAAGATCCGGTTCCCCGAATGGTGCGATCGAACAAACCCGGTGACAGTTGACCGGCGTACGGTTCGCCGCACACCAATTCCACCGAGGGAGCTGGACGAATGACGGTGCAGGACGGATTCGGCCGGGGCAGCGGCGTCTTCCGCCGCAAGCCGATCGAGCAGATCAGTGACGAGAAGACGGCGCTGACCCGGACCCTCGGGCTCTGGCAGCTCACCGCCATCGGCGTCGGCGGCATCATCGGCGCCGGCATCTTCTCCCTGGCGGGCGCCGTGGCGAACCAGACCGCGGGCCCGGCCGTGCTCATCTCGTTCCTGGTCGCGGGCATCGCCAGCGCCGCCGCCGCGTTCTCCTACGCGGAGTTCGCGGGCCTGATCCCCAGGGCCGGCTCGGCCTACACCTACGGCTACGCCGTGCTCGGCGAGATCGTCGGCTGGTTCATCGGCTGGGACCTGCTGCTGGAGTACACCGCGATCGTCGCCGTGGTCGCCATCGGCATCAGCGGCTACTTCAACGAGCTGCTGAACCTGCTCGGCATCGACCTGCCGGTGTGGATGCTCGGCGCGCCCGGCACCGAGGGCACGGGCGTCGCGGCGGGCAGCTACAAGGTCAACCTGTTCGCCGTGCTGCTGTGCCTGCTGATCGCGTTCGTGCTCAACCTGGGCATGAAGAACGCGGCCCGCTTCGAGACGACCCTGGTGTACCTGAAGGTCGGCGTGGTGCTGCTGGTCATCGTGGTCGGCGCGTTCCACATCAACACCGACAACTACAACCCGTTCTTCCCGTTCGGCGTCTCCGGCGCGCTGACCGGCGCGGCCACCGTGTTCTTCGCGGTGTTCGGCTACGACGCGATGAGCACGGCCGCCGAGGAGTCCAAGGACTCCCAGCGGCACATGCCGAAGGCGATCATCTACTCGCTGGCCATCTCGATGGTGCTGTACGTGCTGGCGTGCCTCGTGCTCACCGGCATGGTCAACTACAAGGACGTGGACTCGGAGAGCGCGTTCGCCTCCGCGTTCGCCGACATCGGCCTGCCCGCCCTGGGCATCGTCATCTCCGTCGGCGCGGTGCTGGGCATCACGACCGTGCTGTTCACCTTCCTCATGGGCGCGGCGCGGGTCGGCTACTCGATGTCGCGCGACGGGCTGCTGCCGAAGTGGTTCGCCAAGACCCACCCCGTCAAGCACGTGCCGACGCGCACCACGTGGGTGCTCGGCATCGCGTCCGCCGTCATCGCGGGCTTCCTGCCCATCGCCGAGGCCGCCGAGCTGACCAACATCGGCATCCTGCTGGCGTTCGTGGTGGTCTGCGTCGCGGTCATCGTGCTGCGGTACAAGCAGCCGAACCTGCCACGCACGTTCAAGACGCCCGGCATGCCGATCGTGCCGATCATCGGCGTGGTGTTCTCGCTGTGGCTGATCACATTCCTCGCGCCGGAGACCTGGCTCCGCTTCGCGGTGTGGTTCGCCATCGGCCTGATCGTCTACTTCGCCTACAGCCGGCGCAGGTCAGTCCTCAACGACCCCGCGCCCGTCAAGACCGAGGACTGAGTCGCACCAGTCCTCCACCACGTCGGCGAGCACGGCCATCGGCAACGGGCCGCCGCCCAGCACGACGTCGTGGAACGCCCGGATGTCGAAGCGGTCGCCCAGCCGCCGCTCCGACTCGCCGCGCAGGCGCTGGATCTCCAGCCGCCCCCCCCCCAAGACGAACCACCACCCCGGGCGCGGCAGAAGAACGCCCCACGCCACACAGCAACTATCACACGCACAGAAACCCCCAAACCCCCGCGA
>NZ_JBHYXZ010000057.1:19337-47632 GCF_042752395.1 Actinosynnema sp. NPDC059335
CGCGCGGGCCCGCCCCGCCCGCGCCCCCCCCCCCGCGCGCGCGCGGGCGGGGGGTGGGCCCCGCCGCCCCTCGGAGCGGGCGCCCCGGGCGGGCGCGGGGTTCTCGATGTACCGGTCGACCTCGGAGAAGATGTCCACGTCGGGCATGACCGCGTTGGCGCGCAGGTAGTCCACGGCCTGCTGCCGCGACCAGCCCATCGCGTGCAGGCCGGTGTCCACCACCAGGCGGGCGGCGCGCAGCGAGTCGGCCGACAGCATCCCCAGCCGCGCCACGTCGTCGCTGTAGAGGCCCATCTCGTCGGCCAGCCGCTCGGTGTAGAGCGCCCACCCCTCCAGGTACGCCTCGATGGACGCGAACCGCCGCAGCAGCGGCAGGTCGCGCAACTCCTGGGCGAGCGCGATCTGGAAGTGGTGGCCCGGCACGCCCTCGTGGAACGCGGTGGCCTCGGCGCTGAACCGGTCGCGCAGCTCGGCCTGGTGCGTGTTGACGAAGTAGGTGCCCGGCCGGGAGCCGTCCATCGCGGGGTCCACGTAGTAGGCCAGCGGCGCGTTCGGCGCCTCCGCTTCGGGCACGGCCTCCACCGCGCACCGGGTCGACGGCACCGTGCCGAACCAGTCCCCCGCGACCGCCTCGGCGCGGGCGATGGTCGCCGCGGCCAGCGACACCATGTCCTCGGCGCGGCCCCAGCGCAGCGCCGGGTCGGCGAGCAGGCGGGCGCGCACGCCGGCGGCCGTGGTGGGGCCGAACACCCGGCCGCCGATCTCCTCGTACTCCCCGTCCAGCCGCTCGATCAGGTCCAGGCCGATCCGGTGCAGCTCCTCGGGGGTGTGGCCGGTGGTGGTGTACGTGCGGACGAGGTCCGCGTAGATCAGGTCGCCGTCGGGCAGCCAGCACAGGCCGGGCTGGTCCTCGCCACGACCGCGGCCGACCACCTCGGCGCGCAGGAACTCGCGGTAGCGGGCGACAGCCGGGTGCACGATCTCGTGCAGCAGCCGCGCGCAGACGTCGGCGAACGGCGTGCCGCGCAACGGCGTGCAGAGCGGGTCGTCGTCCTCGGCCAGGTAGCGGTCGATGCGGCCGACGGCGGCTTCCACGAGGTGCCTCAGCGGACGGCGGGCGGAGTCGCGCTGCCGCCGGGTGAGCGCGTCCAGGTAGGCGGGTAACGCCGACAGCCGGGTCAGGTATGCCTGTCGCGCCCGGTCGTCGGACGGCCGGACCAGCGGCAGCGCGCCGAGCAGCACGACCAGCGGCGCGTTGAGCCCTCCGGCGTGGGTGTGCTCCACCAGGTGCGAGTCCAGGCGGTGCACCAGACCCCATGCCTCCTGCGCGACCACCGCACGCGTCACCGCGTCGTCGTCCCCGCCGCGCGCACGGCGCGCTATGTCGTGGGCGCGGTCGCGCAGCGCGCGTTCGCCGTCGAGGCTCGGGTCCGGCAGCCGGTCGTCCCAGCCGGGGATCCCGAGCAGCGTGGCCATGACGGGATCGGCGTCCAGGACCAGGGTCAGCATCTCGTCGGCGAGTTCGCGCGCGGTGGTCACGTCGTCATTCTGTGGTGCTACGCCGGGGGAATGCGCGTGTTCGCGACGGAAAGCGCCTGGCGCGCCTCGGCGAGCAACCGGGCGACGACCTCGGCCGCCGGGGCCGGTCGGGCCAACGCGTACGTCTGCCCGGCCCACAACGACATCAGCTCCGGGTCGCCCGCCGCGCGCACCGGCCGGGTCAGGTGGTGCACCTCCGGGTACGCGGCCGGCGCCCGGTCCTGGTTCTCCAGCAGGAACCGGTTCACCAGGCCGCGCGCGGGACGTCCGCTGAACGCCCTGGTCAACGCCGTGCGGCGGGTGCCTTCGGCGAGGGCCTGGCGGTGCGCGGCGGACGTGCCCGCCTCCGGCGTGGCGAGGAACGCGGTGCCCAGCTGCGCCGCGACCGCGCCCGCGACGATGACGGCGGCGACGTCCGCGCCGTGCACCAGGCCGCCGGCCGCGACCAGCGGCAGGTCCACCTTGGCGCGCACCAGGCGCAGCGCGGCCAGCAGCCCCAGCAGCTCGCCGCCGCCGGGCGAGACGCCGTCGTCGCTGAACGTGCCGCGGTGCCCGCCCGCGTCGCCGCCCTGCACGCACAGCGCGTCCGCGCCGACCTGGGCCGCCTGCACGGCCTCCTGCGGGGTGGTGACCGTGACGACGACCGTCGAGCCCGCCGCGTGCAGGCGGTGCACGTCCTCCGGGGCGGGCAGGCCGAACGTGAACGAGACCACCGGGACCCGCAGCGCCATCACGAGTTCGAGCTTGGCGGCGTAGGAGTCGTCGTCCCACCGCGGCTCGCCCGGTTCGGTCGGCGACTGCGCCCGCACCCGGTCGCGGTAGCCGGACAGGTCGGCGGTCGACCGGGGGCCGGGCACGAACAGGTTGACCCCGAACGGCCGGTCGGACAGCGCGGTGGTGGCGGTGATCTGCTCGGCCAGCGCCTCGACGGACAGGTAGCCGGCGGCCAGGAACCCGAGACCGCCCGCCCGGCCGACCTCGGCCACGAGCGCGGGTGTGGACACCCCGCCCGCCATCGGCGCGGCGATCACGGGCACTTCGAGTCGGTCCAACATGGAACGACCCTAAACCCCGTCACCGCCGCGGTCACGTCGTGGCAGCTCACGGGCTCGGGGCGGCAAAACGGACCGTTCCGGGCGGACAACCCGGGCGTTCCGAACGCAGGACACGGTCGTTCTGAACGCAGGACACGGTCGTTCTGAACGCAGGACACGGGCGTTCTGAACGTAGGACACGCGCGTGCCGGGCGTAGGACTCGCGCGAGAGTCCTACGCCCGGCGCGGTGGGTCAGGGCAGCGTGTCCAGGTGCGGGGCCACCGTGTTGGCGAACTGCCAGTTGTTCGAGGCGTCCCAGTTGATCGACCACGTCATCGCGCCGCGGATGCCCGGCCAGGTCTGCGAGGGCTTGAACGACCCGCAGTTCGTGCCCTTGGCGAGGCAGTTCAGCGCCGCGTTGACGTTGGCGGGCGACTGGTAGCCGCCGCCCGCGCCCGACGGCGAGGCGGGCAGGCCCAGGCCGACCTGGTCGGGCCGCAGGCCGTTCTGGAGCTGGATGCAGGCGAGCGCGACCAGGAAGTCGACCGTGCCCTGGGCGTAGACCTTCTGGTCGCAGCCGAGCATCGTGCCGGAGTTGTAGAACTGCATGTTCACCACGGTGAGGATGTCCTTCACCGCGAGCGCCAGCTTGAAGTACTCCTGGCCGGTGGACTGCATGTCGATGGTCTGCGGGGCCATCGTGATGACCTTGCCGCCGGCCGCGTTGATCGCGCGCAGCGCCTGCGCCATGTAGGTGGCGTTGACGCCGTTCTCCAGGTCGATGTCCACGCCGTCGAACCCGTAGTTCGCGATCAGGGTCTTCACGCTGTTGGCGAAGTTCGTCGCGGCGGTGGCGTTGCCGACGCTGATCGTGCCCTTCTCGCCGCCCACCGAGATGATCACCTTCTGGCCGCGGGACTGCAGCGTGCGGACGTCGGCCTTGAACTGGGCGTCGGTGTAGCCGCCGAGCTTGCTCGACAACGTCGGGTCGAGCGTGAACGAGACCGCGCCCGGAGTGGTGGTGGCGTCGGCGAACGCGACCGCCACGATGTCGTAGGTGGTCGGCACGTCGGCGAGCTTGAGCAGGCGCGAGCCGTTGTCGAAGTTGTGCCAGTAGCCGGTGAGCAGGTGCTTCGGCAGCGACGGGTTGGGATTGCCGGTCGTCGTCGTGGTGGTCGTCGTGGTGGTCGTGGTCGTCGTCGTGGTGGACGTGGTGGTGCTGGTCGTGGTGCTCGTCGGCGGGGTGCCGGGGCCGTCCAGGCTCACGTCGTCGGCGTAGAACGTCGGCTGGCCGTACCAGCCGTGCAGGTAGATCGTCACGCTGCCGGTCGCGCCGGTGGTGAAGTCGATCGAGAGCTGGCCGAAGCCCGCCGAGCCCGGCGTCCAGGTGCTCTTGTCGCCGCTGCCGGTGCCCGTCACGCCGAGGTACACGTAGCTGCCCTGCACCCACGCGGACAGCTTGTAGGCGGTGTTGGCCTGCACGGCGATCGTCTGCGAGCAGCGGGCGTTGTCCTGGCCCGCCGGGGTGCCCGCCAGGGCGGCCGTGCCGCTGCGCTTGGTCGTGGTCACCGCCGTCGCCGCGGCGCTGCACGTCCACCCGCCCGTGCCGCCCTCGAAGCCGGGGTTGGCGACCAGGTTGGCGGCCGACGCGCTGCCCGCGACCACCAGGGTCAGGCCCGCGACGGCCAGCAGGCCCGCCAGCACCGCGCCCAGCACGCGTCTCGTCCTCGGAACCACGTCCACCTCCACGTTCTCGTCGGCGGCCAAAGCCCAGCACAGGTGACGTGGGCCACTCGAAAAATGGACTAGACCACTGGGCCTTGTCAAGGGTGTGACCATGGGCTCGTGACGTTCACCGTTGATGACGCGATCCGGATCGCGCGCGCCGCCCACGAGGGGCAGGTCGACAAGTCCGGCCGGCCGTACATCGACCACCCGCTGCGGGTGATGGGCCGGGTGTCCGGCGAGCACGCGCGCATGGCCGCCGTGCTGCACGACGTGGTCGAGGACACCGACGTCACCGCCGAGGACCTGCGGGCCGCCGGGTGCCCGCCGGAGGTGGTCGCGACCGTGCTGGCGCTGAGCCACCGCGACGGCGAGTCGCAGGAGGACTACCTGGCCCGGGTGCGGACCGACCCCGTCGCGGTGGCCGTGAAGCGGGCCGACATCGCCGACAACACGTCACCGCCCCGACTGGCGCTGCTGGACCCCGCGACCCGCGACCGGCTGCGCGCGAAGTACGCGCGGGCGCTCGACCTGCTGGACCGGTGACACGGCCTTCACGCGGCCGTGACAGTTGCGGCGGAGATCACGGCGCAGGCAGTCGCGCAAGGCTCTGACGTGCGGCATCATGGTAGGTGAACCGATACAGATGGCCGACCGAAAGGCGACATGACCAACGCTCTGAAGACCGTTCGCACGTACTTCGCCACCCGGCGGCAGATCCGCAAGCGGGAAGCGGACCTGAACCGCGAGTTGGCCGCCTACGACACCCCGAGCGCCCGGATGGACATGGAAGCCATCCTCGCCCGCCACTCGAGCCACGAGGCGCGTGAGATCGAAGCGATCCTCCGCCGCCACGCGCTCAACGGCATGCTCCGCAACCACAGCTGAGCCGCCGCACCCTGCGAGGGCCTTCAGGACAGGGGCGTCCTGAAGGCCCTTCCGTCATTCCGACGTCTCCCGCAGCGCACCGAGCAGCTCGGCGGGCACGACCCGCACCGGGAACGGCAGCGTCGCGTCGAACGGGTCCTCCCCCTTCACCTCGGCCACCTGCCGGTAATGGCCTTCGCCGTCGAGTTCGAACACGGCCATCACCGGCTCCTGGGGATCGATCACCCAATAGCTCACGACACCCATGCGTTCGTAGGCGTTCTTCTTGACGGTCAGGTCACGGATACCCGTGCTCGGCGAAAGCACTTCCACCGCCAGCAATGGCGCGACGGGCAGCACCTTGTCCGTGAAATCGGCACGACGACCCACGAGGACATCGGGCTGGACCTCGGTCTTCGCGGTGGTCTGCACGGCGAACGGAGCCGGTAGCGCGGTCAGGTCCTCCGGGCACGCCGCGCGCAAGCGCCCGCAGAGCTCCGCCACGATTTCCTGGTGCCGGTACCCCGGTGCCGGGCTCACGAGCAGCTCACCGTCGACCAGCTCGTAGCGACGTCCGTCATCGGGCATGCCCTCCAGGTCTTCGACCGTGTAGGGACCGCTCCTGTGTTCAACCATGACGGTCATGGTCCCCTCCTTCCGGTTGTCGCGCCAACCATGGCAGAGGGAATCCGCGAAAAAAGGCATCCGCGCCGATCAACCACCCGAAGATGTGCCGATCGGCGCGGAATTGGCCGGTGGTCCTACTTCTTGCCCTTGTCCTTGCCGGAGTCCTCGGTGGACAGGGCGGCGACGAAGGCTTCCTGGGGGACCTCGACGCGGCCCACCATCTTCATCCGCTTCTTGCCTTCCTTCTGCTTCTCCAGCAGCTTGCGCTTGCGGGTGATGTCACCGCCGTAGCACTTCGCGAGCACGTCCTTGCGCATCGCGCGAATCGTCTCGCGGGCGATCACCCGCGCGCCGATGGCGGCCTGGATCGGCACCTCGAACTGCTGCCGCGGGATCAGCTCGCGCAGCTTGGTGGCCATCTTGGTGCCGTAGCCGTAGGCGTGGTCCTTGTGCACGATCGCGCTGAACGCGTCCACCGGCTCGCCCTGGAGCAGGATGTCCACCTTCACCAGCTCGGCGTTCTGCTCGCCCGACTCCTCGTAGTCCAGCGACGCGTAACCGCGCGTGCGGGACTTCAGCGAGTCGAAGAAGTCGAAGATGATCTCGCCGAGCGGCATGGTGTAGCGCAGCTCGACGCGGTCCTCGGACAGGTAGTCCATGCCGCCGAGCTGGCCGCGCTTGGACTGGCACAGCTCCATGATCGCGCCGATGTAGTCGCTCGGCGCGATGATCGTGCACTTGGTGACCGGCTCGTAGACCTCGGCCCGCTTGCCCTCGGGCCAGTCGGACGGGTTGGTCACGACGTGCTCGGTGCCGTCGTCCATGACGACGCGGTACACCACGTTCGGCGCGGTGGAGATCAGGTCCAGGCCGAACTCGCGCTCCAGCCGGTCGCGGGTGATCTCCAGGTGCAGCAGGCCGAGGAAGCCGCACCGGAAGCCGAAGCCGAGCGCGGCCGACGTCTCCGGCTCGAACGTCAGCGCGGCGTCGTTGAGCTGCAGCTTCTCCAGCGCCTCGCGCAGCACCGGGTAGTCGGAGCCGTCCACCGGGTACAGCCCCGAGTAGACCATGGGCTTGGGCTCGCGGTACCCGGCCAGCGGCTCGGTCGCGCCCTTCTTGTCCCAGGTGACGGTGTCGCCGACCTTGGACTGCCGCACGTCCTTCACGCCGGTGATCAGGTAGCCCACCTCGCCGACGCCGAGCCCGCGGCTGGGCTTGGGCTCGGGCGAGATGATGCCGACCTCCAGCAGCTCGTGCGTCGCGCCGGTAGACATCATCTTGATCCGCTCGCGCGGGGTGATCCGGCCGTCCACCACGCGGATGTAGGTGACCACGCCGCGGTAGGTGTCGTAGACCGAGTCGAAGATCATCGCGCGGGCCGGCGCGTCGGCGTCGCCGACCGGCGCGGGCACCCGCCGCACGACCTCGTCCAGCAGCTCGCCGACGCCGAGGCCGGTCTTGGCCGAGACCCGCAGCACCTCCTCGGGCTCGCACCCGACGATGTGCGCCAGCTCCTTGGCGTACTTGTCCGGGTCCGCCGCGGGCAGGTCGATCTTGTTCAGCACCGGGATGATGGTGAGGTCGTTCTCCATCGCCAGGTACAGGTTGGCCAGCGTCTGCGCCTCGATGCCCTGGGCGGCGTCGACCAGCAGCACGGTGCCCTCGCACGCCTCCAGGGCCCGCGACACCTCGTAGGTGAAGTCGACGTGACCCGGCGTGTCGATCATGTGCAGCACGTGGTCCTGGCCGTCGAGCTGCCACGGCAGGCGCACGTTCTGCGCCTTGATCGTGATGCCGCGCTCCCGCTCGATGTCCATGCGGTCGAGGTACTGCGCGCGCATCGCCCGCTCCTCGACGACGCCGGTGAGCTGCAGCATGCGGTCGGCCAGCGTCGACTTGCCGTGGTCGATGTGCGCGATGATGCAGAAGTTCCGGATCAGCTCCGGAGGCGTGAACGTCTGGTCGGCGAACGTGCTCACTCAGGTTCCTCGCACAGGAAGGACGGGGGCCTACTTCACTGGACGCGGACGAAGGCCCAGTTCGACAACACACAGCATCTCATGTCCCGGCGTGGCGGCGTCCCCCCTGGGCGTGACCGAGGCCATAAGCTGCCCGCCGTGTACGCGAACGGTGAAGACCCCCGCCCGGCCAGGGGCGCGGTGCGCGAGGTCCACTCGGCCGCGGTGGCGGCCACCCTGGAGTACTCGCCCGACCTGGACGGCCTGGCCGACCCGGGCGAGGTGGTGTGGGCCTGGGTGCCCTTCGAGGAGGACCCGAACCGCGGCAAGGACCGCCCGCTGCTGGTCGTCGGCCGCCACCGCCGCGCGCTGCTGGGCCTGATGCTGACCAGCAAGACCCCCGACCGGCACGAGGCGGACGACTGCCTCGACCTGGGCTCGGGCCGCTGGGACCGGGACGGGCGGCACTCCTACCTGCGCCTGGACCGCGTGTTCGAGCTGGACGAGGACGACATCCGGCGCGAGGGCTCGGTGCTGGAGCCGGAGCGGTTCTCGCTGGTCGTGGACGCGCTGCGGCGGCTGGGCTGGCGCTGAGGCGCGGCGGGGTTCTCCGGGGCCGGCGAGGGCTTCGGGGCCGCATCTCCGGCATCGCCTCGGGGCGATCCCCGATGCCGCCCGACCACCCGCCGACGACCCTGGGGTCATGGCGAACAACCTGATGAAGGCGCTCGACGCGGCGTTCGGGCACCCCCGCGGCAAGGTGGGCGAGCTGGGCGGCCGGGTGATGGCCGTGCTGAACGCCAAGGTGGAGGAGCACGTCACCGAGGTGGCCGCGCCGACGGCCGAGGAGGTCGTGCTGGTGCTCGGCCCCGGTCCGGGTGTGGGCCTCAAGCTGGCCGGCGAACGCGCGCTCAAGGCCATCGGCGTCGACCCGTCGCAGGTCATGCTGGACGAGGCGCGGGTCCGGTGCGCCGAGCTGATCGTGGCGGGCCGGGTGGAGCTGCACGAGGGCGCGGCGACGCGGACCGGCCGGCCGGAGGACTCGGTGGACGTGGTCGTGTCGGTGAACAACCTCCAGCTCTGGGGCAACCGGCCGGCCGCGTTCCACGAGCTGTTCCGGGTGCTGCGGCCCGGCGGCAGGCTGGTCGCCTCCGTGCACCGGCGGGCGCTGGACACGTCCGAGTACGACCTGATCCGGGAGGCCGAGGCGGCCGGGTTCACCGAGGTGCGCACGTCGTTGCACCAGTACGGCGGCGTGGTCGGGCCGGCCGTGCAGCTACTGGCGCGGGTCCCGGCGTAGCGGGTGGTCGGCGGGCACCTCCACCAGCGCGATCCGCCGCCCGTCCGGGTCGGCGACCCACAGCTCGTCCAGGCCCCACGGCTCGCGCCGGGCGGGCCGGACGACGTGCTCGGCGAGGTCCTCGGCGGCGCGGGCGAGGTCGCGCACCTGGAGCCACAGCTGCGTGGCGTCGGTGGGGTCCGCGTCGGCGTGGCCGGAGACCTCCAGGAACCCCTGGCCGAGGAAGAACACGGTGCCGCCGGGGAACTCGCGGTGCACGGCCAGGCCCAGCACGTCCCGGTAGAACGCGCGGGCGCGCTCGGGGTCGCGTGACCGGATCAGGACGCGGCTGCTGAGGATCTCCACGTCCCCAGGCCATCACACGGTGGGGTCGAGCGCCATTCGCCCGTGCGCGTCCGCGCGGCCGACCCCGCGCCGGCCGCGCTCGAGCGGTCCCGTGCCCGAGTCACGCGCACGGTGACCCTCAGGGGCGCGATACCGCCGGCGGGGTCGTCCGGACCTCGTGCCGCGGCACGTCCGGGGCGAGGAACGACAGCAGCCGCGCGCCCTCCCGCTCCACCTCGTCCGGCGCGGTCAGGCGGTGGAACGGCCGCAGCTCCAGCGTGGCGGCCTCCCTGGTGCGGTGCACCGCCCAGTCGCCCGCCGTGACGCCGTCGACCAGGAAGAACTGCGGCACGGGCCCGTGCGGGTCGTAGTCGCGCGCACGCACGTCGTCGGTGACGATCCGCCGCCGGTCGGCGTGCGAGAGCAGCACGTTGTCGAAGTCGTAGAGGAACCGCACCGGCGCGGGCACGTCCTCGTCCGGCCGGGGCGCGTCGGGCAGGTCGAACAGCTCCTGGCCGTCCTCGTCGCGCAGCCGCAGCAGCGGCAGCTCCTCGACCACCTCGCGCAGCCGGGTCAGGCCGGACCACGTCTGCACGTCCTTCACCGTCGCGGGCCCGAACGCGGCCAGGTAGCGCCGCACCAGGCCGTCCACCGACGGCTTGTCCGCCACGGACGCGCCCAGCCACGTCTCCACGGTCGTGTGCGCGATCGACCCGCTGCGACCCCACACCCCGCGCGGCGGCACCTGCACCAGCGGCGCGAGGCAGCGGATGGCGTAGGCCAGCGCGGCGGCGGACCGGTCCGGCCACCGCTGCCGGAGCAGCGCGCCCAGCTCCTTGTTGGTGCGCGGCGCCTCGGCCAGCAACGCGCGGCCGGCGGCCACCACGGCGTCCACGTCGAGACCGCGCATGTCCCGGCCGTGGGTGTAGTTGCGGAACAGGTCCCGGTCGAGCGCGGGCTGCACGGCGGGGCGCAGCTCCAGCGCGTCGGCCGCGGTGACCAGGTGGATGGTCGAGCGCATCAGGGCGATGCGCACGAGCCGCCGGTTCACCAGCGCGTCGGCGGCCAGGTCCGGGGTGAAGCCGGCGACGCGCGACCACAGGCCGGTGTACCAGGTGTGCGGGGTCTGCGCCTGGAGCCCGACCAGGCGGGTGACGACTTCGGGCACCGTCGCGTCGGTGCGGGCCAGCAGGAACTGCCTGGCCAGGGTGGCGCGACCGAGGGCGCGACGGCTCAGTACCGGGATCATGCGCCCAGAGTAGGAACGATTGCGGACAACTCCGGTCCTCATAGCGTCGCGACTTGCCGTGCGGCGAAAAAAAGTGATATCACTTTGCTAAGCACGCGATATGAGATCAGAGGTGGGACATGGACGCGACGACGGACGTGGCGGTGCGGATGCCCGCGCCTGCGGTGCGGGAGAAGGCGGCGGTCGCCGCGCCCGGCATCCTGGCGTTCTTCATCGGGCTGCTGGCGCTGGCGGTCGGGGTGCTGCTGGTGGTCGTGTCGGTGGTCCCCGACCCGGAGGACCCGAACGTGCCCGCGGCGGTCGCCGGGCTGGTCGTCCTCACCGGCGGCGGCATCGGGCTGCGCGGGCTGTTCACCGTGGCGCCGGGCGAGGCGCGGGTGCTGCAGTTCCTCGGCCGCTACACGGGCACGGTCCGCCAGGACGGGCTGCGCTGGGCGAACCCGTTCAGCACCCGGGCCAAGGTCTCCACCCGGATCCGCAACCACGAGACCGCGACGTTGAAGGTCAACGACGCCGACGGCAACCCGATCGAGATCGCCGCCGTGGTGGTGTGGCAGGTGGACGACACGGCGCGGGCCATGTTCGAGGTGGACGACTTCGTGCGGTTCGTCGGCATCCAGACCGAGACCGCGGTGCGGCACATCGCGACCAGCTACCCCTACGACAACCACGAGGAGTCCGGCCTGTCGCTGCGGGAGAACGCGGACGAGATCACCGAGACGCTGTCGGCGGAGATCGCGGCCCGGGTTGAGGCGGCCGGCGTGAAGGTGATCGAATCACGCCTCACGCACCTCGCCTACGCCCCGGAGATCGCCCAGGCGATGCTCCAGCGCCAGCAGGCGGGCGCGGTGGTCGCGGCGCGGACGCGGATCGTGGAGGGCGCGGTCGGCATGGTGCAGCTCGCGCTGGACCGGCTCGCCGAGGAGGACGTGGTGGACCTGGACGAGGAGCGCAAGGCGGCGATGGTGTCCAACCTGCTGGTCGTGCTCTGCGGCGACCGATCCACGCAGCCCGTGGTCAACGCCGGGTCGCTCTACACCTGACGTGGCCGAGCGCAAGAGCGTCCTGCTGCGCCTCGACCCGGCGGTGCACGACGCCCTGACGAGGTGGGCGAACGACGAGCTGCGCAGCACCAACGCGCAGATCGAGTTCCTGCTGCGCCGCGCGCTCGCCGAAGCCGGCCGCCTGCCCAACGGCGCGGGCGACCAACCCAGGCGCGGCCGTCCGCGCAAGAACCCCGCCGAACGCGGGGACGGACCGGCCGGGTGACCCGACGCCGTCGGTGCGGACCACCGCGCCGGCGGCGTCCCGGCGTCGCGGGCCACTGCCCCGGCGGCGTCCCGGCGTTGCTGCGGACCGCCGGCGCGCGTCCCGGCGTTGATCGACTCGCGGCGTGCGGCGGCCGGTGCGACCGTTGGCCGGATGAGCGAGCTGACCTCCCCGTACGCGCCCGGGACGCCCGCGTGGGTGGACATGATGACCACCGACCGGCAGGCCACCGCGGCGTTCTACGGCGGCCTGTTCGGCTGGGAGTTCGAGGTCGGCGGCCCGGAGACCGGGCACTACACGATGGCGCTCGTGCGCGGGCTGCCCGTGGCCGGGTTCGGCGAGATGCCGTCCGACGCGATGTTCCCCGTGGTGTGGACGACCTACCTGGCGACCGACGACCTGGACGAGTCGGTGGAGAAGCTGAACGCCAACGGCGGCAAGGTGCTCGTGCCGGAGTTCGACACCGGCGGGCCGGGGCGCGGCGCGATCGCGGTGGACCCGTACGGCGCGGCGTTCGGGCTGTGGGAGGCGGGCACGCACATCGGCGCGTACGTGGTCAACGAGCCCGGTTCGGTCGTGTGGAACGAGCTGGCCACCCGGGACGCGTTCGGCGCGGCCGAGTTCTACCGGCAGGTGTTCGGCGTGGGCCTGGACCCGCTGCCGGACATCCCGTACACGCAGCTGCGGGTGGACGGCAGGCCGGTGGCGGGCGTGTTCGGCATGGCCAACGAGATCCCCGCGGAGATCCCGCCGCACTGGATGACCTACTTCGCGGTGGCCGACGCGGACGCGGCCGCCCGGCGGGTGCGCGAGCTGGGCGGCGTCACGGTCGGCGACGTGGTCGAGTCGCGGTTCGGCCGGTTCACCACGGTCGGCGACCCGATGGGCGCGACGTTCCGGGTCATCCAACCGCCGCCTTCCACCCCAGACTGACCACCAGCGCCACCACGACGGTGAGGAACACGCGGCGCACGAACGCGGAGCCCCGCCGCACCGCGAGCCGCGCGCCGAAGACCGAGCCCGTCACGTTGCACAGCGCGAGCACCAGGCCCAGGCCCCACAGCACCTTCCCGGCCGGGACGAAGTACAGCAGCGCGCCGAGGTTGGTCGCCACGTTGACCACCTTGGCCGTGGCCGAGGCGCGCAGGAACGCGAACCCGACCAGGCCGACGAGCAGGAACACCAGGAACGCCCCGGTGCCCGGCCCGGCCAGGCCGTCGTAGAACCCGACCACCGCGCCGCCGAGGGCCATCACGGCGACCTGCGCGGCCCGGCTGAACCTCGGCGCCTCGGCGACGCCCAGCTCCGGCTTGCGCCAGGTGTAGAGGCCGACGCCGACCAGCGCGACGAGCACCACGCCGTTGAGCACTCCCGGCGCCAACGCGCCCGCGAACGCCGCGCCGCCCACCGCGCCGGCGAACGCGGCGACCGCCATCGGCAGCGCCGACGACCAGTCGATCGGGGTCTGCCGCGAGTAGGCGCGCACCGCCGCGGCCGTGCCGACCACGGACGCGATCTTGTTGGTGGCCAGCGCGTACAGCGGCTGGCCGCCGGGCGCGACGAGCAGCAGCGCGGGCAGCTGGATCAGTCCGCCACCGCCCACCACGGCGTCGACCGCGCCCGCGAGGGCGGCGGCGAGGCAGAGGAACAGCAGGGCGGCGAGCGAGATGTGCCCGAAGCCGGGCCAGTCGAGTGCGGCGGTCACGCGCCCATGAAACAAGACGGGCGTACTGCATTTCATGCCTTACCGGGGTGGGAGCGCTCCCAGAATGCGCCGTTCAGCCCTGTTGTGGGCGGTTTCACACAGAGAGGGTGTTCCCGGGCGTACCCCCGATCCACCTGGAGGTTCTCGGTGTTGAGATCCCGCAAGCGGACCATCGTGGCCGCGTTGGCCACGATGGCCCTCTTGGTCACCGGCGCGCAGGCCAGCGGCGTGATGGAGCCCACCGGGCAGGGCTACCTGGACGCGCGGGCGCCCGTCGACCGGCGGGTCGACGACCTCCTCAAGCGGATGACGCTGGAGGAGAAGGTCGGCCAGATGACGCAGATCCGGGTGGGCAAGCTGCGCGGCAACTGCGAGTGGAACCCCGGTCCGCTGCGCGAGGACTGCATGAAGGCCGTGCTGGAGGACGCCAAGGTCGGCTCGATCCTGTCCGGCGGCGGCGAGGCGCCGAGCCCCAACACGCCCCGCGCGTGGGCCGAGATGACCAACGCCATCCAGAAGTACGCGCTGGACCACGGCCGGCTGCGCATCCCGGTCCTCTACGGCGCGGACGGCGTGCACGGCCACAACAACGTGCTCAGCGCCACCATGTTCCCGCACCAGATCGGCCTCGGCGCGACGTGGGACCCGGAGCTGATGCGACAGCTGGGCGAGTCGACCGGCCGGGCCATGCGCGCGACCGGCGTGTTCTGGAACTTCGCGCCCGTGTCCGACATCGCGCGCGACACCAGGTGGGGCCGCTACTACGAGACCTACAGCGAGGACCCGGTGCTGGCCGGCGAGCTGGCCGCGGCGAACGTGCGCGGGCAGCAGGGCGACCCGACCGACGGCACCGCGAAGCTCACCGCGACCGCGAAGCACTTCGCGGGCTACTCGGAGCCGTTCAACGGCCACGACCGCGCGCCCGCGCAGCTGCCCATCCGGTACCTCCAGGACACCGTGCTGCCGGCGTTCCAGCCGCAGTTCGACGCGGGCGTCGGCACGGTGATGATCAACTCCGGCGCGGTCAACGGCGTGCCCGCGCACGCGTCGAAGTACCTGCTGACCACGCAGCTGCGCGACCGGATGGGCTTCCGCGGCGTGGCGATCACCGACTGGGAGGACATCCGGTTCCTGGTGGACCGCTACCACGTGGCGGCGGACTACCAGGAGGCCATCGCGATGGCCGTCAACGCGGGCGTGGACATGGCGATGGAGCCGTCGAACGCGGCCGAGTTCACCACCGGGCTGCTGGCGGCCGTGCGCAGCGGGGCGGTCCCCGGCAAGCGGATCGACCAGGCCGTGCGGCGCATCCTGAAGCTCAAGTTCGACCTGGGGCTGTTCGAGAAGCCGTTCGTGGACGCGGCCAAGGCCGACGCGATCGTCAACGGCGCGGACCGGGCGCTGGCCCGGCAGGCGGCGGCGGAGAGCGCGGTGCTGCTGCGCAACGAGGGCGTGCTGCCCCTGTCGAAGAGCGCGGGCAAGCTCGTGGTGACCGGCGACTCGGCCGACTCCGTGGCACGGCAGCTCGGCGGCTGGTCGATCGGCTGGCAGGGCGTGCCCGCCTCGTCCCCCGTGCCGCCGGCCGTCACGGTGCTCCAGGGCATCAAGGCCGCCGCCCCGGCGACGAACGTCGTGAGCGCACCCACCCAGGCCGACGCGGTCGCCCAGGCCGCCGACGCCGACGCGGTCGTCGTGGTGCTCGGCGAGGACCAGGGCGCGGAGGGCGAGGCGGACACCGAGGAGCCGGCGCTGACCGCCGAGCAGCAGGGCCTGGTGGCCGCCGTGCGGGCGACCGGCAAGCCCGTGGTGGTCGTGCTGCTGACCGGCCGGCCGATGGTGCTGGGCGCGGTGGCGGACGCGCCGGCGCTGCTCGCGGGCTGGCTGCCCGGCTCCGAGGGCGGGTCGGGGATCGCCGACGTGCTCTTCGGCACGGTCAACCCGAGCGGCCGGCTGCCGGTGTCGTGGCCGAAGACGGTCGGCGACCAGCCGTTCTCCTACGACCAGCCGCGTGGCGCGAACACCGCGCCCAGCTCGGCGTACGACCCGGCGTTCGCGTTCGGGCACGGCCTGTCGTACACGACGTTCACCACGTCCGCGCCGAAGTTGGCGTCCGCCGAGGTGCGCCGGGACGGTCAGGTCGAGGTGTCGGTGACGGTGGCCAACACCGGGGGCCGGGACGGCACCCTCGTCGTGCCCGTGTACGTGCACCAGCCGGTGAGCAAGGTGCTCACGCCGCAGCAGCGCCTGGTCGGCTTCACGCGCGTGGCGTTGAAGGCGGGCGAGCAGCGGGCGGTCGAGGTCGTGTTCGACGTCAAGCGCCTCGCGGTGACGGCCGGCGACATGGACGGCTCCGGCAAGCCCGAGGTGGCCAGGGGCGACTACGAGGTGGTGGTCGGCGACGGGCGGGCCCGGTTCACGGTGCGGTGACGAAGCCGGCCCACGATGCGGTGACCGGCCTCGACGCGCGGTGCGGTGACGAACCCGGTCCGCGGTGTGGTGACGGGACTCGATTCACGGTGCGGTGAGCTGCCCTGATATCCTTCTCGGCCGTACCGCGCGGCATTCCGCTGTGGAGGAAGACCGCCCCTTCGGGGGCGGAGCCGGTGACAGGCGCGGTGCGACCCCGAGACCGAGGAAAAGGTGGCTTTCGCGTGGCGAACATCAAGTCCCAGATGAAGCGGATCAAGACCAACGAGAAGGCGCGCCTGCGCAACAAGGCCGTCAAGTCGTCGCTCAAGACCGCGATCCGCAAGTTCCGTGAGGCCGCCGAGGCCGGTGACAAGGAGAAGGCCGTCGCGCTGGCGCGGGAGGCTTCCCGCAAGCTCGACAAGGCCGTCACCAAGGGCGTCATCCACGCCAACCAGGCCGCCAACAAGAAGTCGGCGCTGGCGCGGCGCGCCAACCAGATCTGATCCGGTCCTCACGCCGGAGCGCCGCCCACCCCACGCCGGGGTGGGCGGCGCTTTTTCGTGCCGGCGGCCGGTGAGCGCGGGCCTGTCCGGCTCCCGCCTGTGGTGGGTCAGCGCCGTCCGTGCGCTGCGACGATCTTGAGCACCGCGCGTTCCAGGGCGTAGCCGGAGTCCGCCGCGACACCCTTGACGTCCGCGTTCAGGTCCGCGACCACCGTCATGGCGGCCGCCAGCCCCCGGTCCTCCCAGCCGCGTGACTGCCCCTGGGCCTTCTTCACCTTCCACGGCGGCATGCCCAGCTCGCTCGCCAGCTTGAACGGGTCGCCCCGACCCACCGCGGACACCCGCGCGATCGTGCGCACCGCGTCGGCCAGCGCGTCGGCGACCAGCACGTGCGGCACGCCGAGCTGGATCGCCCACCGCAGCGCCTCCAGCGCGCCGGCCCGGTCGCCCATCACGGCCTTCTCCGCGACCGCGAACCCGGTCACCTCGGCCCGCCCGCGGTGGTAGCGGCGGACCGCCTCGGCGTCGACCTTGCCGCCGGTGTCGGCGACGAGCTGCGACGCCGCCGCCGCCAGCTCGCGCAGGTCCGACCCGACCGCCTCGATCAGCGCGGCCACGGCCTCCGGGTCGGCCTTGCCGCCGCCCGCCGCCCGGATCTCGTTGCGCACGAACGCTTCCCGGTCCGCCGCCTTGGTGATCCTGGGGCACTCGGTGACCCGCGCGCCCGCCTTGCGCAGCGCCGCGGGCAGCTCCTTGGCCGCCTTGCTCCGCCCGCCGCCACTGTGGACGACCACCAGCGTCACCCCGTCGGCCGGCGCCTTGGCGTAGGCGACGACCGCGTCGGCGATCTCCTTGCCGGCCTCCTGGGCGGCCTCCAGCGCGACCACGCGCCCCTCCGCGAACAGCGACGGGCTCACCAGTTCGGCCAGCTCAGGCGGGGTGAGATCGGTCACGCGGACGCGCGTCAGGTCGGCCTGCGGATCGGCCTGGCGGGCCGCCGCCAGCGCACCGCGCACCGCGCGCTCGACCAGCAACTCCTCCTCGCCGACGACCAGGTGCACGGCGTCGGGCGTGTCAGCGGACGAACTCACGCCGCGATCCTCCCACGGGCCGGCCGACGTCCGGATGGTGGACGTCTCTGGCTGAGGGTCGGGATGGTGACGTAAGTTGAAGCCACAACCGAATACCGCTCATCCAGAGGGGCAGAGGGATCGGCCCGAAGAAGCCCCGGCAACCCGTCGCACAGCGTCCGCTGGCGATCACGGTGCCAATTCCGACCCGCGACGCGCGGGAAAGATGAGGAGATACCTCGCGATGACTGCCGTCAGTGTGCCCTCGGCCACCACCTCCTTCGACCTCGGTCCCGCCCGCGCGCTGTCGTGTCGCGAGTGCGGTCACGAGACGCCGCTCGCCCCCGAATACGCCTGTCTCGAGTGTTTCGGGCCGCTGGAAGTGGCCTACGACTTCGGACGGGTCCGCCGCGAGGACATCGAGGCGGGCCCCCGGTCGATCTGGCGCTACCGCGGCCTGCTCCCCGTGCCCTCCACCGTCGAGTCGCACCCCAACACCAACCCCGGCGGCACCCGCCTGGTCGAGGCCGACCGCCTCGCCAAGGCCCTGGGCGTGCGCAAGGTGTGGGTCAAGGACGACACCGGCAACCCCACCCACTCGTTCAAGGACCGCGTGGTCGGCGTCGCCCTCGCCGCCGCCCGTGAGCTGGGCTTCAAGGTCCTGGCATGTCCCTCCACCGGCAATCTGGCCAACGCCGTGGCCGCCGCGGCGGCCCGCGCGGGCTGGCAGTCGGTCGTGCTCGTGCCGTCCACGCTGGAGCAGGCGAAGATCCTCATGACCGCCGTGTACGGCGGCAACCTGATCACCGTCGACGGCAACTACGACGACGTGAACCGGCTGGCCCAGGAACTGGCCGCCGAGCACGAGGACTGGGCGTTCGTCAACGTCAACGTCCGCCCCTACTACGCCGAGGGCTCCAAGACGCTCGGGTACGAGGTGGCCGAGCAGCTCGGCTGGCGGCTGCCCGACCAGATCGTCGTGCCGATCGCGTCCGGCTCCCAGTTGACCAAGGTGGACAAGGCCTTCCGCGAACTGGGCGAGCTCGACCTGGTCGAGCAGACCCCCTACCGGGTGTTCGGCGCGCAGGCCACCGGCTGCTCCCCCGTCTCGGCCGCCTTCAAGGCGGGCCACGACGTGGTCAGCCCGGTCCGCCCGGACACCATCGCCCGGTCGCTGGCGATCGGCGCCCCGGCCGACGGCCCCTACGTGCTGGACGCCGTCCGCCGCACCAACGGCGCGATCGAGGACGTCACCGACGAAGAGGTCGTCGAGGGCATCCGCCTCCTGGCCCGCACCGAGGGCATCTTCGCCGAGACCGCCGGCGGCGTCACCGTCGCGACCGCGAAGAAGCTCATCGAGACCGGCCAACTCGACCCGGACGGCGAGACGGTGCTCCTCATCACCGGCGACGGCCTCAAGACCCTGGACGCCCTCGGCGACCGCGTCGGCCCCCGCGCCAACGTCCCGCCCTCGGCCGAAGCGGTCATCGCGGCCCTCCGGGACTGACCCGGCAGCCGGCCCGCCGGGTGGGCACGACCGCCCCACCCGGCGGCCGCAACCCGCGAGCCGACGGTCGGCTGCACGAGACGACGCGCGTGCGGGACCTGCCCGCGACGGGCCGGATCACGCCGTCCCGTGCCGGAGGTGTCCCACGCCCCTGGAGCACGAGCCGCCTTCAGGTGGGCGGACGGCGGACCGGCGGTGGTCGGGCCGCCGGCCGTGGTCCGGTATGGCGTCGGCCCGCGGACGTCCCGGCCGCGGTACCGCCGGTCACAGGGCGATCCTCGGGGTGCGGAGCCAGCCCGTGCGCGGGAACGCGGCCAGTTCCGGCAGGACGTGCGGCCCGACCGGCTCGGTGACCACGCGCCACGCGGTGAGCATCTGCGGCCAGGGACGTTTCGCCTTCTCCTGGTTGTAGCGCTCGGAGTGCCACTCCTCCGGCGGGATCGCCAGGTCGTCGTCGAACAACGCGTCGGCGACCAGGCGGTAGGCGGAGTCGGCCGACGGCACCTGTGCCAGGCGGACCACGCCGGTGGCGGTGGCCCTGGCCACGATGCCCCGTTCGCCCTTGGGCAGGTCCTCGCACACGTAGTAGGTGAACGAGGGCCGGAGCTGCTCGCGTGGCCAGGGCTCGGCGACGTAGCCGGGTTGCCACAGGGCCCAGGCGATCGCGCGGTTGCCGCCCTGCGGGGCCCAGCCGGAGTGCAATCGGACCCACACGTCGTTCTTCATCGATCTCCCCTTGTCCGTTGTCGGTCGGGCCGCCGCCTCTGCGGGCGACCCTCGGCCCGTCCGGGCCGGCCAGGACGGCGGTGTCGCCGTCCCGGTCCGTGCGCAGCACCAGCACGCCGCTGCTCGTCAACGCGTCCACCAGCACCCCGCTGGGGTGGCCGTAGCGGTTGCCCGCGCCGACGCTCACCAACGCGATGCGCGGCCGCACCGCCGCGAGGAACGCGGGCGACGAGTACCGCGAGCCGTGGTGCGGCACCTTGAGCACGTCGGCCCGCAGGTCCACGTGCCCGCCGAGCAGGTCCGCCTGCCCGGCCAGTTCGACGTCCCCGGTCAGCAGCACCCGCCCGGCCGCGGTGGAGGCCCGCAGCACCAGCGACGCGTCGTTGACCGCCGTGTTCGTGTCGCCCACCGGGTCCGCACGCGGACCCAGCACGTCGAGCCGCAGCCCCGGCCAGCTCAGCCGCCGGCCCGCGCCCAGCTCGACCACGCGGACCCCGGCCGCCCGCGCCTGTTCCCGCACCTCCTCCCACGCCCAGTCCGGCTGCCGCGACGGCCCCACGGCCACCGCGCCCACGCCCCGTTCCGCCATCACCGCCGCCAGCCCGCCGACGTGGTCGGCGTGCAGGTGGCTGAGCACCACCAGGGGGATGCGGCGCACCCCCAGCCGGCGCAGGCACGACAGCACCGGCACCGGGTCCGGTCCCGTGTCGACCAGCACCGCCCGGTCGCGTTCGGCGGTCGCGAGGACGACCGCGTCGCCCTGGCCCACGTCGCACGCCACGACCGACCAGCCGGGCGCCGGCCAACCGGGCGAGACGACGGTGACCGGCACGGCCACCACCACCGCGCCAACGACGGCCGCCGCGACCAACGCCCGCAGCCGGCGCACCCTGACGACCACGTAGCCGAGCACCAGCACCCCGGCCAGCAACGCCCCGCCGACCCAGCCGCCCGGCCACCCGACCGCCGCACCCGGCACCGCCGCCGCGTGCCGGCCGACCGTGATCAGCCAGCCCACCGCCGGGCCGGCCACCTCGACGGCCGGCCTGGCCGCCTGGTCGTGCACCTGCGCCAGCACGGCGGCCAGCACACCGAGCACCGTGGCGGGCGCCACGACCGGCGCGACCAGCAGGTTCGCCAGCACCGCGACCAGGCTCACCTGGCCGGACAGCCCGGCGACCAGCGGCGCGGTGGCCAGGTTCGCGGCCACCGGCACCGCCAGCGCCTCGGCGAAGCCCACCGGGACGCCCCGCTCCTTCATGGCGGCGGCCCACCTCGGCGCGAGCAGCACCAGCGCCGCTGTGGCCGCCACGGACAGGCCGAACCCCGGTTCGGTGGCCAGCTCCGGGTCGTAGAGGACCAGGACCACCACCGAGGCCGCGAGCGCCGGCAACGCCGACCGCTCCCGTCCCAGCACCAGCGCGAGCAACGCCACCGCGCCCATCACGGCGGCCCGCAGCACGCTCGGCTCCGGCCCGGCCAGCACGACGAACCCGACCAACGCCGCCATCGCGCCGACCGCGCAGCCCCGCGGACCGACCCGGAGGAGCCTCAGCAGCAACAGGACCGCGCCGCAGAGGATCGCCAGGTTCGCGCCGCTGACGGCGAGCACGTGGGCCAGGCCCGCCGTGCGGAACTCCTCCACGACCCTGGGTGGCAGTCCCGAGGTGTCGCCGACGACGAGCGCGGGCAGCAGGCCGGCCGGCTCGGGGTCGAGCGCGGTGCTCGCGTCGCGCAGTCCCGCCCGCAGGTCCTCGGCGACGCGTTGCCACACCGGCGCTCCCGTCACGTCCCGCGGCGGTCCGCGGACCCGCAGCACCGCCACCGTCAACTCCCCGCCGCGCGGCGGGGCGAGCGTGCCGCGCGCGGAAACCCGTTGGCCCGGCAGGAGTTCCCGCCACCCGGCTGCCGGGGCGAGGACGGCGATCCGGCCGCCACCGTCCACCGTGGCCCGGACGAGGACCAGGTCCACGCCGCCCGCGCGGGAGCCGAACCCGCTGCTGCGCAGGCCGTGCGGCCGGTTGTCGAGTTCGAAGCGGACGGTGACGGACCCGCCGCGCTCGGCCGCCGCGCGGAGGGGGTGGTGCGCGGAGCCGTGGACCTGTGCGCCGATCCAGCACGCCGCCACCGGGCCCGCGACGGCCACCGCCACCGCCGCCTGCCGCCACGGGCGCAGTGCCAGACCGCCGAGGAGCGCGCCGGCCAGGCCGACCGCCGGCGCGGCCCACCACGCCCACAGCAGGCCGGCGAGCGCCGTCGCCCACACCACCAGTGCCGTCGGGACGAGGTACGCGCGGGGGCTCACGACTCCACCCCCGGGTGCGCGGTGCGGCCGCTGCGGATAGCGACGCGAGACGGGGTTCGTGGGCCACGCATGGTCACACCTCCGGTTTCGGGTTCGAGGCAGCGGCGGATGTCACGGGCGGGTGCGGAGTGCCGTTTCGGCCCGGTCGGGGGTCGGGTCGACCGCGGCGGGTCAGGAGCCCAGCCAGCGCGACCTCGACAGGGTGGTCAGGCGGGTGAGGATGCGGCGGATCAGGTGGCGGGCACGGGTCGGCGGAGCGGTGCGTCGGTGCGGGAGCGGGGCGGGTTCGGGCCGCCGGAACGGGATGACGGGACGGTGGGTGGCGTCGGGTCGGTGGTTGTCGGGCACGGTCGGGCTCCTGTTGCGTCGAGGGGTCGGGGTGTCAGAGACGGACGAGGTCGCGGAGTTTGGCGAGCTTCTGGTCGCCGATGCCTTCGATCTCGGCGAGCTGGTCCAGGGAGGTGAAGGGGCCGCGCTTCTGCCGTCGGTCGACGATCCGCTGTGCCGTCACGGGGCCGACGCCCGGCAGCGTGTCGAGCTGGTCCTTGGTCGCGGTGTTGAGGTTCAGCGGTTCGGTGGCGGCGCCGGCCGGTTGCGGTGACGGGATGCCCACGGCGATCTGCTCCCCGTCCACGACCTTGCGGGCGAGGTTGAGCGTGGTGAGGTCGGCGGTCGGGTGCGCTCCGCCCGCCTCGCGCAGGGCGTCGGCCACCCTGGCCCCGCTCGGCACGGTCACCAGGCCCGGCGTGGGCACCAGGCCGACCACGTTGACGACCAGGTGCTCCTCGGCACGGGTGACGGCGGCGGCCTCCGCCACGGGGAGTTCCGGCGGGCTCTCCGGCACCAAGCGCTGCCACCACAGGGCCAGGGCGACCGCCAGCGCCACGCCGGCCATCACGCCCGCGAGCAGGAGCCTGCGTCGGTGCGGGACGGTCGTTTCGGGCAGCCAGCGGCGCAGGAGGCGGCGCAGCGGGTGGGGAGGGTCGGCGCCACCGTCCGACGAGACGAACACCAGGGTCTCGGCGTCCGACGCGCGGTGCCTGCCCCGCTCCTGCGAGACGAGGGCCTTCAGGCGGGCGGTCGTGGTTTCCGGGTTGTTGTCGAACATGCGATCGACGTTAGGCCGGACGGAGCAGGGCGTGGGGAGGGTGTTCGGAATCTGTGGATAACTGCCGAATGATGGATAACGAGGGCTACGACACGCCTCCGGGCAGGACCACCACACCGAGCACGCCGGGACCCGTGTGCGCCCCGATCACCGCTCCCACCTCGGAGATCAGGCATCCGGTCGAGCCGGGGACGCGGTCGTCCAGCAACGTCGCGAGTTCCGCCGCGCGCTCCGGGGCCGCCAGGTGGTGGACAGCCAGCACGACCGGCCCGGAACCCGCCGCCGACGCGGCCAGGTCGACCAGCCGGCCCATCGCCCGCCCCATCGTGCGCACCTTCTCCAGCGGCACGATCCGACCGTCGTCCACGTGCAGCAGCGGCTTCACCGCCAGCGCCGTCCCGACCAGCGCGGCGGCCGCGCCGATCCGCCCGCCCCGCCGCAGGTGGTCCAGCGTCTCCACGCAGAAGAACATCCTGACCCGGGAGGCGGCGGCCGCGGCGGCTTCCCGCGCGCGGTCCGCGTCGTCGCCTGCGGCGCACGCGGCCAGCGCGGCGAACCCCAGCCCCATGCCCGTGGCCCGCGAGTCGACCACCCTGATCCGGGTCGGGTCGACCTCCTCCGCGGCCAACCGCGCGGCCTCCCACGTGCCGGAGAGGTCGCGCGACAGGTGCACGGACACGATCGCGTCGGCGCCGTCGGCCAGCGCGGCGCGGTACACGTCGGCCAGCTCGCCCGGCGTCGGCCGCGACGTGGTCACCCGCCGGTGCTCCCCCAGCGCCGCGGCCAGCTCCGCCGGGCCGAAGTCCACCCCGTCCAGCCTGCTGCGACCGTCCACGGCCACGTGCAGCGGCACGACCCGGATGCCGTGCCGCTCGGCGAACCCCTCGGGCAGGTACGCCGTGGAGTCGGTGACGATCGTGGTGGACACGAGTGCCGAGACTACGGCTCGACCGGACCCGGGTGGCCGACCGCCACGGACCTGATCAGTTCCGCCATGGCCCGCCCGACCCGCTCGTGCCCTTCCCACCCCCAGTGCATGCCGTCCGGGTTGCCGCACGGTGACCCGACGTGGTCGCCCACCAGCGGCGGCACGTCCAGCAGCGGCACGTCCGCCCCGCGCGCCCACGCACGCACCGCGCGCTCCCCCGCCGCACGCCCCTGGTGCACCCCCGCGTAAGCGGCCGACCGGTGCACGGAGGGCGTCATCCCGACCACCCCGATCCCCGGCTCCAGGGCACGCACGGCGCGCACCGAGTCGTCCAGGTACCGCACGGTCAGGTGCGGCGGCAGCGCCACCGGGCGCCCCCGGAACGCCCGCGACAGCACCGGCTGCAACGTCCGGTACCCCGCCCGCGCCCGTCGCCGCAGCCCGTCCGGCCGCAGGTAGCGCAGCCCCTGCCGCAGGTACGTCGGCAACGGCGACGGCAGCGTGTCCATGTGCCCGACGGCCAGCACCACCACGTCCGTGCGCGGCAGCAACGACCACACCCTCGGGTCCCCGGTCAGCGACCACCACGCGTCCCGGGCGGTCCAGCCGAACCCCGCCGCCAGCTCCGCGTGCCCGCCCAACGCCGACGCGGCGACGTTCGGCCACAGCCGGGGGTGGTCGGCGGGCAGTGGCCCCTGCGGGCCGTGGAACGACAGGGAGTCGCCGAGGACGAGCAGTCTCACCGGGTGATACCGGCGTTGTACGACGACAGCCGCCACCGGCCGTCACCGTGCGGCCGCCGCGTGAACACCGTCCAGTGGCAGTTGCCGATCCCGCCCAGCAACGCCCAGCGGTCGACCGGCAGCTCCAGCAACCGCCCGGTCAACGCGCTGATCAGCCCGCCGTGCGCGCACAGCATGACCGTCCCGGAGAACTCCTCGTCCACCTCGGACACCACGGCCAGCGCGCGCTCGGCGACCTCGACCCGGGTCTCCCCCTCCGGCGGCGCGAGCGTGCCGTCGACGCGCCACAGGTCCAGCGCGCCCGGCCACTCGACCTCGATCTCGGCCGGGGTCAGCCCCTGCCACTTGCCCAGGTGCGTCTCGCGCAGCCGCTCGTCGATGCGCAGGCCGACCCCGGTCGCCTCGGTGAACACCGTGGCGGTGTCCCGGGCGCGGTGCAGGTCGGAGGCCACCACCAGCTCGGGCGTGAACCCGGCGAGCACCGGCACCGCGAACCGGGCCTGGTTCCACCCGGTCTCGGTCAGCACCGAGTCCAGGTGGCCCTGCATGCGGCCGGTCGCGTTGTAGTCGGTCTCACCGTGCCGCCACAGCACGAGCCGGTTCAGCGTCATACCCCGGCGGCCTCGTCGGCCGGGGGCCCGGCGTCGAACTCGATGCGCGGGCAGTCCTTCCACAGCCGCTCCAGGCCGTAGAAGGTGCGCTCCTCGACGTGCTGGACGTGCACGACGACGTCCACGAAGTCCAGCAACACCCAACGACCCTCGCGCGCGCCCTCGCGGCGGACCGGCTTGCGCCCGGCCTCGCGCAACTTCTCCTCAACGTTGTCCACGATCGCGCCGACCTGCCGCTCGTTGGGAGCGGAGGCGATCACGAAGCAGTCCGTGATCACCAGTTGGTCGGACACGTCGAGCACGATCACGTCGTGCGCCTTCTTGTCGGCTGCCGCGTTAGCGGCGACCAGCGCCAACCGTCGTGCCTCGTCGGTGGCTGCCACGTCACTCCTCATCACACCGGCGGACGCCGATACGCCCACACGAGTCAATGAGGGTACCGGCGTCCGCGCTCAGTCCGGCATCGAGTAAAGCCGGCGCTTGGAGATGTACTGCACGACACCGTCCGGCACGAGGTACCAGACGGGCAGGCCGGAGGCCGTCCGGTCGCGCACGGCGGTCGAGGAGATGGCCATCGCGGGCACCTCCACCAGCGACACCGCGCCCGGCGGCAGGTGCGTGTCGACCAGCTCATAACCCGGTCGGGTGACCCCGATGAAGTGGGCGAGGTCGAACACGCGGTCGGCCCGCCGCCAGGACAGGATCTGCTCCAACGCGTCCGCGCCGGTGATGAAGAACAGGTCCGCGTCCGGGTACGTGTCCTTCAGGTCGCTCAGCGTGTCCACGGTGTACGTGGGGCCCGGCCGGTCGATGTCGACCCGGCTGACCGAGAACCGCGGGTTGGACGCCGTGGCGATGACCGTCATCAGGTAGCGGTCCTCGGCGGGGCTGACCTCGCGGTCGCCCTTCTGCCACGGCTGGCCCGTCGGCACGAACACCACTTCGTCGAGGTCGAACCGGGCCTGGACCTCGCTGGCCGCGACGAGGTGGCCGTGGTGCACCGGGTCGAAGGTGCCACCCATGACGCCGATACGCCGGTTGGACATGGGACGTGAGCCTAGTTCGGGTGGTGCGCGGGCGACCCGTCACTCCCCGAATGGCCGCCCGCGCACCGCCCACCCCGGCGGCGGCCCAGGGGGAGGGGGTCGCTGCCGCGGCAAGCCCGGCCCACCCCGAATGAGCCGCGCAGAGGAGGAACGCGCACGTCACACGGCTATGACGCGATCGGCCGGACTTTTTTTCGACTAGTTCTCCGGCGCGAGGACCGAGCCGTCGGCGGAGCGGACCAGGATGGCCTCCATCGGGCACGACTCCGCCGCGTCGATCACCGCGTCGTCGGGGTCGACGGTGCTGTTGACCGGCGTGGACGTGCCGCCTTCGAGCCGGAAGTGCCCCGGCGCGATCGACGTGCACATCCCGGTCCCGAGGCACGTGCCCCGGTCGACCTCGATCGTCCACTCGCTCATCGGTCTACCACCTCACCAGCAGGCGTTCCGGGCCGCGGACCAGTCTGCCCTTCTTGAACACGACGTCGTCGGCCAACTCCAGGTTCGGGAACCTAGTGAGCAGGCTCGAGAGGGACACCTGCAACTCCATCCTTGCCAAGGGCGCGCCGATGCAGTGGTGCACGCCGTGGCCGAACGCGAAGTGCGGGTTGTGCGGGCGGTGGAAGTCGATCTCGGCGGGGTGGGGGAACACGGCGGGGTCGCGGTTGGCGACCAGGCCGTCCACGAAGACCGCCTCGCCCGCGCGGATCGTCACGCCGGACAGCTCCACGTCCGCGGTGGCGATCCGGGGGAACCCCGGCGCGCCGGACAGCTTGGTGATCCGCAGCAGCTCCTCCACGGCGGCGGGCAGCAGCGACGGGTCGGCGCGCAGCTCGGCCAGCCGGTCCGGGTGGGTCAGCAGCTGGTAGGCGAAGTTGCTGATCTCGCTGCCGGTGGTCTCGTGACCCGCGATGAGGAGCGTGACGCCGAACGACACCAGCTCCTCCTCGGTGAGCCGGTCGTCGTTGTCGTGCGCGTGCACCAGCACGGTGAGCATGTCGTCGGCGGGGTTGCGGCGCTTCTCCTCGACCAGGTCGCGGATGTAGGCGCGCAGCGACGCCGCGCCCGCCTCGATCTCCGGCACGGTGAACGCGGTGATCGCCACCGCCGCGTCCGACCACTCCCGGAACTTCACCCGGTCGAGGTCCGGCACGCCGAGCATCTCGCTGATGAGCGTGATGGCGACCGGCATGGACAGGGCGTCGACCAGGTCCGCCGGCGGTCCCTGCTCCTCCATCGCGTCCAGCAGGCCGTCCACGATCTGCTGGGCGCGTTCCCGCAGCTGGGCGGTGCGGCGGGCGGTGAACGCCTTGGCCAGGATCCGGCGCAGCCGGGTGTGCTCCGGCGGGTCCATGCTGAGGATGGTGGTGATGCGCGGCACCTCGGGCATGGTCCGCGGCGGGTCGTACTCAGCGTCCATCACCGGCGCGCGGCGGAACCTCGGGTCGGCCAGCACGACCTTCGCGTCGGCGTACCGGGTGACCAGCCACGCCTCGCGGCCGTACGGCAGGCGCACCCTGGCCACCGGCTCGTCCCGCTGGAGTTCCAGGTAGGTCTCGTGGACGTCGAGGTCGTCCGGTTCGGGGAACGGGTAGGGCCGGGCCGCCATCGGAACCCCCACTGCGAGTGATCACCTGCACCCGACAGTAGGTAGACCCCCGGGCGCGCGGGGAGGGCTCCGCGCGCACCGCTACGGCTTTCACCGGCGGCGCTGCGGACCCTCCCGCCGTCAGGTCTGCGG
>NZ_JBHYXZ010000058.1:0-5973 GCF_042752395.1 Actinosynnema sp. NPDC059335
CGGCGCCCCCCACCCGCCCGGCGCTCAGCGCCCCCGGCCACCCCCGCCCCACACCCGCACCCCCCCCCCCCCCCCGGCCCGCCCCCGCCGCCGCCCCCCCCCCGGCCCCCCGCCCCCGGACGGGTACGACGTTCAGGAGTGGATTCACACACCATCGGGGGCTCAAACCCGTGGTGCTCGCCCGATCGCGCCACGAGGCGCGGGCCGGGGTCGATCGTCACCCGGAAACCGGTGGGGGCGAGCCACCTCGCCGAACGGGTCGAACCCCCGTCGCGGGTCACCTCCCTGTCGAGTCCGAACTGCCACACCGGCCACGCGGCACGGCGGAGGAGACCGCTCGCGGGGGTGCACCCGGTGCGGCGGCGGGGCCGGGCGGCCGGTGTCGCGGCCGGCGAGCCGGTCGGGGCCGCGGCGCTCCCGCGGCGGCCGCCGCGCCGCCGGCCGGGGACGGTCCGCGACGCCGAAGTTGGCGGCCACGATCGCGTCGAACTCGGCCTCGACCCAGCCCTGGTCCGCCAGGACCAGGTCGGCGAAGCCGACCGCGCCGAGCACACCGTTCACGTCGATCACTCCCGGGCCACGTTCACCAGGTCATTGACCGATATACCTTTCTTATAGCCGCCACTGTAAGTTGTGTCAAGCAGTCACTACCAGAGGACGGAGCCGCCCGTCGTGGCCCTGCACGAACTCGACGACGTGGACTTCCCGGCTTACTCGATCGGCCAGGCGGCCGACCTGCTCGGCGTGCGGCAGGCGTTCCTGCGCAGCCTGGACACCGCCGAGCTGGTCCGCCCGCACCGCTCCTCGGCCGGGCACCGCCGCTACAGCCGCCGGCAGCTCGAACTCGCGCACCGGGCGCGGGCGCTGTTCGACCAGGGCCACTCCCTGGCCGCGACCACGCGCATCCTGGAGCTGGAGGACGCGCTGGCCGCCGCACGCGCCGAGGTGGACCGGCTCAGGAGCCGGCTGGACGCGTGCGGCGAACCCGCCGCGCCGGCGTGACGCCGCCCGATCGCACGGCCACGTGTCGGGCGGCCTGCTCGCCGAACCGGACACCCGCTCGCCGGGCTGAGCGGACACGCCCCGCCGGACGAGCCACCCTCGCCGGACCAGGCGGACACGCCCCGCCGAACCAGCCGCCCTCGCCGAACCAGGCGGACACGCCAGACGAGGTGGACACGCCTCGCCGGATGGACCGCCCCCCGCCGGACGAGCCGCCCTCCCCGAACGGACCGGACGCCGTGCCCCACGCCGAGCGGCACGGCGTCCGCGCACCACCCCGAGGACCGGGGCCGGGCGTCAGGTGGTCCAGTCGGCGGACAGGCCGGACACCGCGACCTTCTCCCCCGTCGCGCTGATGTGCGCGGTCTCGTCGCCGAGCCGCAGGTCGGTCAACGTCAGCTCGCCCCACCGCGAGGGCAGGTGCGGCCGGGTGGTCAACGTCCGCCGGGGCACGTGCGGCTCCAGCCCGAGGCACGCCCGGACCAGCAGCAGCGGCGACGCGCTGGCCCACGCCTGCGGCGAGCACGACGTCGGGTAGGGCACGGGCGGGCTGAAGTCGTCGCGCGCGAAGCCGCAGTACAGCTCCGGGAGGCGTCCGCCGAACGAGGCGGCGGCGTCCAGCAGGCCGTCCGCCAGCCGGTGCGCGAGGTCCACCGCGCCCGGCAGGTGGGCGTAGCGCAGCAGCCCGGCCACCGCGATGGCGGTGTCGTGCGGCCACACGGACCCGTTGTGGTAGCTCATCGGGTTGTACGCGCCCATCGAGGACGCGAGCGTGCGCAGGCCGTACCCGGTGTCCATGTCGGGCTCGGCCAGCCGCCGGATCAGCACGGCCGCGTGCTCGTCGGTGGCGATCCCGGTCCACAGGCAGTGGGCGGTGTTGCTGGTCAGCGCGTCCACCCGCTCCTTGCGCCCGTCGAGCGCGACGGCGTACCAGCCGCGGTCGGGCAGCCAGAACGCCTCGGCGAACCGCTGCCGCAGCTCCTCGGCGCGGGCGCGCAGGCGGGCGGCGGTCGCCTCGTCGCCGAAGCCCTCGGCCAGCTCGGCCCGCGCCAGGAACGCCGCGTACACGTACCCCTGGACCTCGCACAACGCGATCGACGGGAGGGCGGGGCGGCCGGACGCGTCGTTGACGCCGTCGAAGCTGTCCTTCCAGCCCTGGTTGACCAGGCCGCGGTCGGTGGCGCGGCGGTACTCCACGAACCCGTCGCCGTCGCGGTCGCCGTACCGGTCGACCCACGCGAGCGCGGCGTCGGCGGCGGGCAGCAGCGAGCGCACCACGGCCGGGTCCGCGCCCCACCGCCAGCACTCGGCCAGCAGCATCACGAACAGCGGCGTGGCGTCGACCGTGCCGTAGTAGTGGTTGCCGCCCAGCACGGCCGTGCTGTCCGGGCCGAGCCGCAGTTCGTGCAGGACGCGTCCGGGCTCCTCCTCGGTCAGCGGGTCGACCACCTTGCCCTGCGTCTCGGCCAGGGTCTGCAACGTGCCCAGCGCCAGGCCGACGTCCAAGGGCAGCGCCATCCACGCGGTGAGCAGGCTGTCGCGGCCGAACAGGGTCATGAACCACGGCGCGCCGGCGGCGACGAACGGCCTGCCGTCGCGGGCCGGGTCGTGGATCTGGAGCGCGCCGAGGTCGCCCTCCGTGCGGCGCAGCACCCCCGTCAGCACCGGGTCGCTCGCGGTGACCAGCGTGCTGGCCGCGCGCCACGCCCGGATCTTGCGCGCCGGCCCGCTGGCCTCGATCCGCTCGCCCCGGTGGAACTGCGGTTGCACCGGCCGGCCCGCCACGGTGGGCTGCACGACCACCTCCGTGGACCACCGGCCGCCCGCGGGCACGACCACGTGCCAGCTCAGCGCGCCGGGCAGGACCACGGGTTCCGAGGTGGCGGTGAACGACACCCCGCGCGAGCCGTCCTTGCGGTCCCGCAGCACGAGTTCGGGGCCGGTGGCGGTGGCGTCGGAGCCGCCGTGCGCGGACCGGCCCTCCTTGACCGCGAACAGGTCGGCGAAGTCGGCGTCCACGTGCAGCTCCAGCCGCACGGCGGTGGCCTCGCGGCCGAGGTTGTCGACGGTGATCGTCTCGCGCATGCCGTCGCCGACGAGCCGTTCGCGCACCAGCAGCAGGGTGCTGTCGGCCAGGCCCGGCGCCGGCGGGCGGCGCAGCACGAACCGCGCCGCGAACGCCTCGGGGTGCGACACCGACAGCGGGTGCGGCGCGCGGCCGTCCAGCCGGAGCTGCCACCGCGACAGCACGCGCGCGTCGCGGAAGAACAGCCCGTGCGGTGTGCCCGGCTCGATGTCGCCGGTGCCGGTGGACAGGCAGAACGTGCTGCCCTCGACCAGGGTCGTGGTGCCGCCGACGTCGCCCGCGAACGCCGGTTCGCCCGAGTTGAGCGGGTCCGGTGGCAGCTCGGCGGTCACGCGCGGTCCCCCGAGGCGTGCAGGGCGGGCCCGCCGTCGACGTTGCGCTCGTAGACCCGGTCGAGCGCCGAGTCCAGCGCGGCGTAGTCGCGGCGCAGCGCGGTGAGCGAGCCGTCGGCGGACGCGCCGGCGACGACCTCGCGGTAGGCGGCCTCGTAGCCCGCGCCCAGGGCGTCCACGTCGAAGTGGGCGGCGACGTGCGCCCGGCAGGCCGCCGGGTCCAGCTCGCGCACGTCGTGCAGCGCGGCCACCAGCTCCTCGGGGTCGTCCCGCACCAACCCGGTCACGCCGTCCACCACCACCTCCGGCACCGCTCCGGCGCGCAACGCCACCACCGGCGTGCCGCAGGCCATCGCCTCGATCATCACCATGCCGAAGGGCTCTTCCCAACGGATCGGGAACAGAAGACACCGGGCGGCGGACAGCAGCTTGCGCTTTTCGGTCGCGTCGGCGACGCCGAAGACGTGGTCGTGCTCGGTCAGCCGGGGCCGGACCTCGGCCTCGAAGTACTCCTTCTCGATCGGCTCGGAGCACTTGCCCGCCAGCACGAGCGGGACGCCGGCGGCGTGCGCGGCCTCCAGCGCCAGGTGCGGGGCCTTGTCCGGGTGGAAGCGGCCGAGGAACAGCGCGTAGTCCTCCTTGCGCGCGCGGAACGGCCAGTCGCGCAGGCGCAGCGCGTTGTGCACGGTGCCGACCCAGTTCAGCTCGGGGGCCAGCTCGCGCTGCCGGTCGCTGATCGCGACCAGGCCGACGTCCCGGCCGAGTTCCCGGTAGTAGCGGCGCATGTCGGTGTCGACGGGCCCGTGCACGGTGGCCACGGTCGGCACGCCCAGCGCGGCGTACGCGGGCGCGTTGAGCGGCCCGGCGAGGGTGTGGTCGTGCACGACGTCCAGCCCGCCCGCGGCCACGAGCCGCTCGACCTCCCGGCGGACCGCGGCGGCGTGCACGACTTCGGGGAACGGCTCGCCGAGGCGTTCGGGGACCGTGCGGTCCCACACGGGGACGAAGGCGGCCTTGGTGCCGGGCTCCCCCGCGCCCAGCAGGGTCACCGAGTGGCCGCGGGCCACGAGCGAGTCGGCGAGGTCCGCGACGACGGCCTCCACACCGCCGTACGCCTTGGGCGGGACGTCGAAGTACGGTGGGACCACGAGCGCGACGCGCAACCGGTCGCGGACGGCCTGGCGGGAAAGCGTTGCGGCGGAAGGCAAGCTGCTCAAGTCGACCTCCGATCGGGCAGGGCTGACGACTGTTGGCACTCTTCGCCCCAGAGTGCTAACAAAGATCGTGGGCGGTGCGCAACATCCGCCGCGACGAACATGACTTCGATCACGGGAGGTGCTGCGGGCAATGGCGGTGGACGGGGACCTGGTGCCCTTGCGGTCCGATTTCGACGTGGTGTGGCGGGGTTACGACCGCGCCCAGGTGCGGCGCTACGTGGAGGGCGCCGAGGGCGAGCTGCGCGTGCTGGCGGTCGACCGCGACGCGGCCGAGGCCCGCGCCGACGACCTGGCCCGCCAGCTCGAGACCGCCCGCGCGGAGATCCGCGTGCTGCGCGAGCACATCGACCGGATCAGCCGCACGCCGATCGATCCCGAAGCGCTGACCGCGCGGCTGCGGCGGATGGCCGAGCTGGCGAACGAGGAGGCGGCCGAGATCACCGCGCGGGCGCGGGCCGTCGCCGACAGCCACTGGGCCACGGCGGAACGGGCCGCGACGCGGGTGCGCGAGCGGTCGGAACGGCTCGTCGCCGAGCTGGACGCCCGGCGGCGGGAGGCCGAGGCCGAGCACCGGACGCTCATGCGGGAGGCCGGCGAGCGGCTGCTGGCCGCGACGCGGCAGGCCGAGCAGCGGCGGCGTGAGCTGGACGAGCGGGCGGCGGCGTTGCGCGAGGAGGTCCGGGTCGACTTCGAGCTGGCGATGAACGCGCGGCGGGCCGAGTCGCTGGAGGCGATGGCCGCGGAGGAGGCCGCCGCCCGGGCGCGGGCGGACCGGCTGGTGCGCGAGGCCCAGGAGCACGCGCGGCGGATCGTGGCCGAGGCGCGGCAGCGGGTGGACGAGCTGCGCGACCGGCGCGACCGCATCGCCGCCGGACTGCGAGGCGCGCGCGAGCTGCTGGCCGAGGCGGACCCGCTGCTGCACGCGCCGCTGGAGGACATCCCGGCGCAGCGCACCGGCCCCGCGGCGGACGGCCCCGCACCGGACGGCGCGGTGGCGGCGCTCGACACCGCGGTGGTGCTCGAAGAGGCGGTGACGCTGGAAGACGCGGTGCGGGAGGGCGCGACGCCACCGGCGGACGCGGTGCTGGGGAACGCGGTGCGGGAGAGCACGGCGGTGCTGACGGGCGCGGTGCTCGAACGGGCGGCGGTGCGGGGAGGCGCGGTGGAGCCCGTGTGACCCCGGCCCGCGCCGACTCCCCGGCCACCGGCGGAACGGCGGGGGGGGGGGCCCGGGGGGGGGGGGGCCCGCCGGCGCGGGGGGGGGGGGGGGGGGGGGGTGGGGGGGGGGGGGGGGCCGGCGGCGGAGGCTGTGGGGCGGAGCCCGGGGGCGCGGGGT
>NZ_JBHYXZ010000058.1:5982-9738 GCF_042752395.1 Actinosynnema sp. NPDC059335
GGGGGGGGGGGGGGGGGGGGGGGGGCGCGCGCGGCGCCCCCGCCGCCCCCGACGCCCCCCCCCCCCGGCGGCCCGCCGGGCCGGCCGGGCGGGGCGGCGGACCCCGGCCCCCGCGCGAGGTCTTCGGGGTCAGGCGTCTTCGCGGTCGGGGTTCTCCAGGCGGAAGAAGTTGCTCGGCGAACCGTCGGAGCGCTTCTCCTGGTAGATGAAGTTCAACCCGCGCCGGTCGAACGTGTCGAACCACTCGTCCCAGCTGACGTGGCGCAGCTTGTCGCCGCCGTAGCCGGGGAAGTCGAACCGCAGCACGCCGAGGTGGTCGCCGTGCCCGGTCCCCGGCACGGTCGCCGGCGAGGCGTCCCGCTCCTCGGCCCACTTGCGGATGACGTCGTGCTTGGTGGTGGCGAGGCTGCGGCCCGCGCGCTCGGGCTCGTCGTCGGTCGAGGTGACCTCCTGGGCGTACTTCAGGCTCTTGGACGACTTCTTGCCGCCCCGGATGCCGCCGCCCGCGTCGTCCTCGCTGCGCGGGCGCGGCGCGCCGCGCCCGCCCATCGCCTCGGCGACGGCGCGCACCAGCTCGTCCTTGTGCATGCCGTGAGCGCCGCCCACACCCAGTTCGGACGCCTTGTGCCGGAGCTCGGCCACGGTCAGGTCGGCCAGGTCACCGGCCTTCTTGCCCTTCACCTGCTGCTTGGCCATATCGTCCTCCTCTCGCCAGGAGGGCTACCCCCGAACGGCTCAACGATTCGTCCGCCGAGCCCATGGCGGGCCGGTTCAAGGGCGGGCCGTTCGGGTTACTCCCCGGTCATGGACCACAGCAAAGCCCCGGTGCTCGAAGCGCTCCAGGCGTTCCACGAACGCGGTTACCTCTCGTTCACCCCTCCCGGGCACCGGCAGGGCCGGGGCGTGGACCCGCGGGTGCTCGACGTGGTCGGCGAGGCGGTGTTCGCCTCCGACGTCATCTCGCTCAACGGCCTGGACGACCGCCGGATGAGCCAGGGCGTGATCCAGCACGCCCAGGAGCTGATGGCCGACGCCGTGCACGCCGAGCACGCGTTCTTCTCCACCTGCGGCAGCTCGCTGTCGGTCAAGAGCGCCATGCTGTCGGTCGCCGGGCCGCACGAGAAGCTGATCGTGCCCCGGCACGCGCACAAGTCCGTCGTCTCGGGGCTGATCCTGAGCGGCGTCGCGCCGGTGTGGGTCTCGCCGCACTGGGACGCCGAGCGGCACCTGGCGCACCCGCCCGGCCCGGACCAGGTGCGCGAGCTGTTCGAGGCCGAGCCGGAGGCCAAGGGGATGCTGCTGGTCACCCCGACCGACTACGGCACGTGCGGCGACATCCGGGCCGTCGCCGCGGTGTGCCACGAGTTCGGCAAGCCGCTGATCGTGGACGAGGCGTGGGGCGCGCACCTGCCGTTCCACCCGGACCTGCCGCCGTGGGGCATGGACGCCGACGCGGACGTGGTCGTGACGAGCGTGCACAAGTCCGGTTCGGCGGTCGAGCAGAGTTCGGTGTTCCACCTCCAGGGCGACCTGGTGGACCCGGCGGTGCTCAAGGCCCGCGAGGACCTGCTGGGCACCACCAGCCCGACCTCCCTGGTCTACGCCACGCTGGACGGCTGGCGCCGGCAGATGGTCGAACACGGCGAGGACCTGCTCACCGCCGTGCTGGCGCTGGCCCGGACCACCCGCGCCGCGATCGACGGGCTGCCCGGACTGGCGGTCATGGGCGACGCCGAGTTCACCGGGCCGGGCCTGGCGCAGTCCCTCGACCCGCTCAAGATCGTGGTGGACGTGTCCGGCCTGGGCATCAGCGGCTACCAGGCGGCGGACTGGCTGCGCGAGCACCGGCGCGTCACGGTCGGGCTGTCCGACCACCGGCGCGTCGTCGCCCAGTTCACCTACGCCGACGACGAGCGCACCGCCACGGCGCTGCTCGACGCGCTGGAGGCGCTGGTCCGCGCCGCCGACGGGCTGCCCACGCCGAAGCCGGTCGACCTGCCGTCGCCGGACGAGCTGCAGCTGGAGACGGCGATGCTGCCGCGTGACGCGTTCTTCGCGCAGGTCGAGCAGGTCGACGTGGGCCAGGCGGTCGGTCGCGTCTCGGCCGAGATGATCACCCCGTACCCGCCCGGCGCGCCCGCCGTGCTGCCCGGCGAGGTCATCACCGAGGAGGTGCTGGACTACCTGCGCAGCGGCCTGGCGGCCGGGATGCAGCTGCCCGACCCCGGCGACCCGGAGCTGAAGTCCGTCCGCGTGGTCGTCCGGGAGCGGTGACCCGGCCCGGACGGGTCCGGGGGCGGGCGGCGCTCGGCCGGTCGTGCGAGGTGGTGCCACACGACCCGCCGGCAGCCCGACCACTCGGTCGTCGCGCTCCGCGGGGCACGCCATCCCGACCCGTGGGCGTCCGGGGGTTGTGATCCAGCTCATGACGAACCATGCTGTCGTCCCTATGGGAGCGCTCCCGGAAGCGCCCCGTGAGGAGCGGACGAGTGGACAACGGAGCGAGACGGCGACGCGCGGGACTGGTCCTCGGCATCGCCTTGGTGAGCGCGTTGATCGGCGCGAGCAGCGCCGGAGCGGAGGTCGGGACGCGGATGGGCGCATCGGGACCGCCGCACCTGCCCAAGGGCACGTCGTTCTACGTCGAACCGGACGGCAACGCCGCCCGGCAGGCCGCGCAGTGGCGGGCCGAGGGCCGGGAGGCCGACGCCGCGCTGATGCAGGCCCTGGCCGCGCAGCCGACCGCGATCTGGTTCACGACCGCGGGCGCCGAGCAGGTGCGCCGCGCCGTGCGCGACGTGGTGCGGGCCGCGCGGGCGAAGGACCAGGTGCCCGTGCTGGTGGCGTACTTCGTGCCCTACCGGGACTGCTCGCAGTGGTCCGCGGGCGGCGCGCGCAGCGAGCAGGAGTACAAGGAGTGGATCGAGGCTTTCGCCGCCGGCATCGGTGACGAGAAGGCGGTCGTGGTGGTCGAGCCGGACGGCCTGGCGCTGCTGACCAGCGAGCCGTGGTGCACGATCGGGCCGGACGAGGAGCTGGTGCCGCAGCGGTTCCGCGAGATCAACCACGCGGTGGACGTGCTCAAGCGCGGCAAGCACACCCGCGTCTACCTCGACGCCGGCCACTCCGCGTGGCAGCCGCTCGACGACTACGACGCGGGCTACGGCGAGCCGCGGCAGCAGCTCGGCATCGTCAACCGGCTGCTGAAGGGCGGTGTGACCAGGGCGGACGGGTTCGCGCTCAACACGTCCAACTACCGGTTCACCGAAGACCTCGTGCGGTACGGCACGCGCGTGTCGAAGTGCCTCTACCTGCGCACGCAGGAGGGCGTCACCACGTGCCCGTCCGACGAGGAGCTGGACGCGATGCCGGTGCGCAAGTCGAAGATGACGCACTTCGTGCTCGACACCAGCCGCAACGGCCGCGGCCACTACACGCCCGGCGAGGGCGAGACCGACTGGTGCAACCCGCCGGGCCGCGGCCTGGGCGAGCGGCCCACCGCGAACACCGGCATCCCGCTCGTGGACGCGTTCCTGTGGATCAAGCGCCCGGGCGAGTCGGACGGCGAGTGCCAGGGCGGGCCCGCCGCCGGCCGCTGGTGGCCGGAGCAGGCGCTGGAGCTGGCGAAGCTCGCCTCGCCGCCGCTGCGCTGACCCCGTCGGGGGGGGCGCGCGCGCCGCCGGGCCCCCCCCCCCCCCCCCCCCCCCCCCCCACCGCCCCCCCCCCCCCCCCCCCCCCGCGCGCCCCCCCGCCCCC
>NZ_JBHYXZ010000058.1:9747-11984 GCF_042752395.1 Actinosynnema sp. NPDC059335
ACCGCCGCGCAGGTGCTCATCACCAACGGCGGCAAGCAGGCCGTGTACCAGGCGTGGGCCCCGGTCGGGGGGCCCGGCGGCCGGGTGGGGGGGGCCGCCCCCGCGCGGGCACCCCACCCCCCCCCCCACCCGCGCGGGGGGCCCCCCCCGACCCCGTCCCCTCGGCACGACGAAGTGCCCCCCGTCGAACGGCTGCTCGGCGCAGCGCTGCCGCGACCCGACCGCCGCGCGGGTAGCCTGTGCGGCGACGAGTGGAGCGCCGCGGAGTGGGGGTGGCAGTGTTCACCGTGCCGGAGGCACGCGAGGAGCTGGCCCGGTTGCTGCCGGTGCTCACCGAGATCGTCGCGCTGCGGGCCGACGCGGCCGAGCTGGCCGCCTCCCTCAACGGCGGCGAGCCGACCGACCTCGGCGGGCTGCCCGAGCTGAAGGCGGCCCAGGCCCGGCTGGACGACCTGATGACCGCCGTGCAGGCGACCGGGGCCGAGCTGAAGGGCTTCGCTCCCCTGCTGGTCGACTTCCCGGCCGAGCTGGACGGCGTGCCGGTGCTGCTGTGCTGGTTGGAAGGCGACCGGGGCCTGGACTGGTACCACCGGGCGGACCTCGGCTTCGCCGGCCGACGCCCGCTGGCCTGACCGCTGTCCGCCGAGGTCAGAAGGTGATGGACCAGGCGTCGAGGGTCCCGGCGTCGTAGGCGAACGAGTCCTTCACCCGCAGCTTCCACGTGCCGTTCCTGTTCTCCGCCGACGTGTCCACCTTGTACGTCTCGTGGACGCCGTCCGCCGAGTTCTCACCACCGGCCGCCCGCAACGCGAACACCGCACCACTCGGACCGACCAGATCAATCGCCAAATCCGCCGTGTACGGATGGATGATGTCCACCTTCACCGACGTCGCCGCCGTGCCGCGACCGCCGCACTCGGACACCACGATCTCCGACGTCACGGCCTCGCCCGCGTCCGGGATCGCCACGTCCTCCGTGCTCGAACCACCCGCGCAAGCGGGCTTCTCCCCGCCGAACGACGCCGTGTGCAGCAGCCGGTTCGGCGAGCCGTTGCCCGCGTTGCGGACCACGTCCGGGGTCGCCGCGCCGGTCAGGGCCTCGGCGACCCGCGCCGGGCCGGCGGTGGGGTCGCCCGCCAGGAACAGCGCCGCCCCGCCCGCCACGTGCGGCGACGCCATGGAGGTCCCGCTCATCGTCGCGCGCCCGGTGTCACCGGTGTGCGACGCGGACGTGATGCCGCTGCCGGGCAGGTCCACGCACGAGCCGTAGTTGGAGAACGACGCCCGCTTGTCGCCCTTGTCCGTCGCGCCGACCGCGATCACCTCGGGGTTGCGCGCGGGGCCCGCGCCGCACGCGTCGGCCGAGTTGTTGCCCGCCGCCACCACGAACGTGATGCCGGCGCCGGTGAGGCGGGAGATGGCCTCGTCGCCGATGCCCGGGGTGTCGAAGGTGAAGCTGCCGTTGACGACGGCGGGTTTCGCCGCGTGGCGGGCGATCCACTCGATCCCCTGGACGCCGGCGGAGTCCGGTGCGCTGCCGCCGCAGCCGAGGATGCGCACCGCCACCAGCTTGACCTCCTTAACCACGCCCCACGTCCGGCCGCCGATCGTGCCGGACACGTGCGTGCCGTGCCCGTGGCAGTCCTGCGCGACCGGGTCGTCGTCCACGAAGTCGTAGCCGTCGCCCGCCCGGCCGCCGAACTCGGTGTGCGACTTGCGGATGCCGGTGTCCAGCACGTACGCGGTGACGCCGGCCGCGGTGGTGCGGTAGGTGTACTTGCCGTCCAGCGGCAACGTGCGCTGGTCCACCCGGTCGATGCCGTAGGTCGCGTCGGGCTGGGTGTCCGCGACCCGGGCCGTGCCGTCCTGGTAGACGCGTCGGACGGCCGGGTCGGCGGCGAGCCGGCGGGCCTGCTCGTCGGTCAGGCCCGCGGCCAGGAACCCGTGCATGGCGGCGGTGAACACGGTCCGGACGCGACCGCCGTACCGGTCGGTCAGCGCTTGCGACGCGGTCTGCGCGAGTCCCGCGCCGTCCCGCAGCGACACCAGGAAGCTGCCCGCCACGGGCCGCGACGCGGGCACGAAGTCGGCCTGGGCCTGCGCGGGCGCGGTCAGGCCGAGGGCGGCCAGCGCGGCGACGACCGCGGCGGCCACCGGTCGGTGTGCCATGGGTTTCCTCCACGGGCGCGGGATCGTCACGCCCGGCGGGGGCGGGGGGGGGCCCCCGCCCCCCCCCC
>NZ_JBHYXZ010000058.1:11994-25329 GCF_042752395.1 Actinosynnema sp. NPDC059335
GCGCCGCGGGGGCCGCCGGGGTGGGGTTTCGTGTGGGTTCCCCCCGGGGGGGCGGGCTCGCCCCGCGGGGGGGCGGGGGGGGCGCCGCGCCGCCGGGGCTCGACGGGGATCGGAGGGGTCAGAAGGTGATGGACCAGGCGTCGATGGTCCCGGTGTCGTAGGCGAACGAGTCCTTCACGCGCAGCTTCCACGTGCCGTTCTTGTTCTCCGCGGACGTGTCCACCTTGTACGTCTCGTGGACGCCGTCCGCCGAGTTCTCGCCACCGGCCGCCCGCAACGCGAACACGGCACCGCTCGGACCGACCAGATCAATCGCCAGGTCGGCCGTGTACGGATGGATGATGTCCACCTTCACCGACGTCGCCGCCGTGCCGCGACCGTCGCAGTCGGACACCACGATCTCCGACGTCACGGCCTCGCCCGCGTCCGGGATCGCCACGTCCTCCGTGCTCGAACCACCCGCGCAGGCCGGCTTCTCCCCGCCGATGAACCCGGTGAACAGCAGCTTGTTGGGAGACTCCGCGCCCGCCTTCTTGACCACCTCCGGCGTGGCGTTGTCGGTCAGGGCCTTGGCCACGTCGGCGGGCGCGGCGGTGGTCGCCGCGCTCAGGTACAGCGCGGCCGCCCCCGCCACGTGCGGCGACGCCATCGACGTGCCGCTGATCGTGCGGGTGCCGCCGTTGTTCCAGGTGGACGTGATGTTCGCGCCGGGCGCGAACAGGTCGGTGCACCGGCCGAAGTTGGAGAACGACGCCCGGTTGTCGGTGTTGTCGGTCGCGTTGACCGTGATCGCCTCCGGCGTGCGGGCCGGCGAGGTGGTGCACGCGTCGCGGCCGTCGTTGCCCGACGCCACGGCGATCGTGATCCCGGCCTGGACGGTCTTCTTCACCGCGTTGTCGACCGACGTGTTGGCCGAGCCGCCGAGGCTCATGTTGGCCACGGCGGGCTTGGCCGCGTGCTGGGCGACCCAGTCCAGGCCGCCGACGATCTGCGACCACTGGCCCGAGCCCTGGCAGTTGAGCACCCGCACGCCGACCAGCTTCACGCCCTTGGCCACGCCGTAGGTGGTGGACCCGATCGTGCCCGCCACGTGCGTGCCGTGGCCGTGGCAGTCCTGCGCCACCTCGTCGTTGTCGATGAAGTCGTGGCCGTCCGCGGCGCGACCGCCGAAGTCGGGGTGCTCCTTCTGGATGCCCGTGTCGACCACGTACGCGGTGACGCCCGCGCCGGTGGCCTGGTAGGTGTACTTCTGGTCCAGCGGCAGGTTCTTCTGGTCGATCCGGTCCAGGCCCCAGGTCGGGTTCGCCTGGGTCTCGGTGGCGTGCGCGAGCCCGTCCTGCTCGACGTACTCGACCGTCGGGTCGGCGGCGAGCCGGCGCGCCTGCTGCGCGTCCATGGCGGCCCAGAAGCCGCGCAGCGCGGCGGTGTAGGTCAGCCTGACCTCGCCGCCGTACCGGTCGACCAGCGCCTGCGCCGTGGCGGCCGTCTGCTCCACGGTCACCGCGGTCTCCTTCAGGGCGACGATGTAGCTGCCCTCCACCGTGCCCGGCCCGCCCGCGCCGAGCACCTCGCCCTCGGGTTGCCGCCCGACGGCGGAGCCGTGGCCGGCGCTCACCGACAACAGCGAAGCCGCCGCGAGACAGGCCGTGACGACCCGTCGCCGGGTCGAGCGCTCGTGTCGCATCGGTCGTTCTCCGTTCCACTAGACCGCCGAGCAGGGGTGTTCGTGAAGACAGGCGGTCACGTGGAACCACCCTCCGGTGACGGGGAACGCCGAACGACCCGGAGCGCACGGGGTAACGCGCGGTGCCTCGACGGCCTCGTCATGGTCCTCGACTACCCGAGCCGGGGCGCGTTCATGCTTCCGGGGCAGTCACCGGAACGGGCGAACGGCCGCGTCGGCTACCCCGATAGGCCCTCTCCCGGACGCGGGCCAGCACCGCCGGCGCCAGCTCCAGGCCGGCCGGTCGGTGCCGCACCGGGTCGAGCGCGGGCAGGTCGCGGTCGACGTCCAGCGGCCGGACCACGAGCCGGCCGACCGGCCGCCACGGTCCGCCGACCTCCAGCGTGAACCCGAGTTCGCCCGGCAGGTCGGCGAGCGCCGCCGACGGGGTGGCGTGGGCGTCGGGGACGGCCGAGAGCCACACCAGCCGGCCCCGCCAGCGGAACGGCGTGACGCTGCCGTACCGGGCGCTGGTCCACGTGCGCGCGGGGCGGGGCAGCACGCGGGCGAAGCACGTCGACAGCAGCACGTCCCACGGCCCCGGCAGCCGGAACGCCAACCCGAGCACGTCGGGCAGGCCGCCCGGCGTGCCCACGCCCTTGGACAGCCGGCCGCACACCTCCGTCGCGCCGACCGGCAGCGGCAGGGCGGGGTCGAACGTCGTGGTCAGCACGCCCTCGAACCACCGGCCGCGCGGGTGGAACGCCTTGGCGTCGCGCACGCCCGCCAGCGCGCGGAAGGCGGGCTCGACGAGATCAGGCACTGCGGGCATTCGGGTTCCCCTTGAGCGCCAGGGCCAGCGCGACCATGCCGAGGCCGAGGCCCAGGTGCAGCCAGTCGTCGGCGTCGTTGACCGGCACGAAGTTCGCCGGGCCGGACTTGTCCACCACCAGCCCGTACAGCCACAGCACGAGGTACACCGCGCCGCCGCCGAGCAGGAACGCCCGGCCGCCCGAGGCCGTGCGCGCCATCGCCAGGCCCACCGCGCCGAACAGCAGGTGCACCAGGTTGTGCAGGACGGACACGTGGAACACGCCGAGCAGGTGCGCGCCCGAGCCGGTACCGGCGAAGGCGATGCGGTCGAGGTCGGCGGTGATGCCCGGCACGAACCCGAGCACGCCGACCACGAGGAACACCACGGCGACCCCCATGGCCGCCGCGCGGACCGGGTGCGGCAGACGCGTGGTGGCACTCATGCGGATCACCTCGCCCGTGACGGTGGTCCCGCTCGGCTACCCCGCGATCACCGCTCGAAACGACCCCGGCCGTCACCCTCGGGCGAGGTGTCCTCCGCCACGGACCGCGCCCCTCCGGCATCGGCGTCGACGTCCCGCGAACCGGACCGCGCACCACCGGGAGCCGACGCAGCGTCCCGCGAACCCGACCGCGCACCACCGGGAGCCGATGCGGTGTCCCGCGAGCCGGGCCGCCCGTCGCCACCGGCCGCCCGCCCGTCGCCACCCGACACCGCCCGACCACCGCCGCGCGAGACCACCCGCCGCCCGCCGACGCCCGCCGTCCGCGCGCCACCGCCGGCCGCCGCACCGCGCGCTTCGCCGACGACGCCCGCGACACCGCCGGGCACCGCACGCCCGGTCGCCGCCGACGCCACGTCCGGGTAGCGGGGGAACAGCCGGTCCAGGTCCGTGCGCTCGAACACCCGCCGCACGTGCGGCGGCACGGCGGCCAGCCGCAGCCACCCGCCCGACCGCTGCGCCCTCGCCCTGGTCCGCACCAGCGCGCTCATCGCCTGCGCGCCGCAGAACGCCACCCCGGACATGTCGAGCACGATCCGGTCGCGCCCCTCGCTCACCAGGCGGTCCATCCGGTCCAACACCCGGCGCGCACCCGCCAGGTCCAACTCCCCGGTCGCCACGACCACCGCGCACCCCGTCCGGTGGGCCTCGACCGACAGCGCCAGCATCCCCGACCCCTTCACGCCACCCGGTATGACTCGTCGTCGTCGCCCGCCCCGAGCAGGCCCAGCAGCAACCCCTCGCGCGTGGACCACGGGCAGATGTCCACCTCGTCGTGCCCGGTCGCGACCATCAGCGCCTCCGCGACCAGCGCGCCGGCCAGCGACTGCTCCGCGCGGTGCGGGGAGATGCCGGGCAGCCGGGCGCGGCGGGGCGCGGGCATCCTGGCCAGCTTGGGGATCCAGGCCCGCAGGTCGTCCAGGCGCAGCCAACGCGGCGCGAACGGCCCGTCGTGCTGGGGCCGCGCCCCGGTCAACCGCGCCAACTGCTGGAACACCTTCGAGCAGCCGACCGCCCGGTGATCACGCACCGCCACGCCCTTCAGCGCGGTCTTCACCCGGTCGTGCACGACGGTGGTCGCCCCGGACCGGTCCAGCGCGAGCCGTCGGGTCATGGTGCGCGCGCCGAACGGGAACGACCGCGCGAACGACGGCTCCAGGTCCGCGCCCGCCGCCAACTCGACCGTGCCGCCGCCGACGTCGAGCACCAGCAGCGGACCGGCCCGCCAGCCGTACCAGTGCCGCGCGGCCCGGTAGGCGAGCCGCGCCTCCTCCTGGCCGGGCAGCACGCGCAGCCGCGTGCCCGCGCGGCGGGCGACCTCGGCGATGACCTGGTCGGCGTTGACCGCGTCGCGGATCACGGACGTGGCGAACGGGACGATCGTGGGCACGCCGGCGCGGTCGGCGACCCGGCGTGCGGTGCGGACGGCGTGCACGACTTGTTCGACGCCTTCCGGGCCCAGCCGGTTGTCCCGGTCGAGGGCTTTGTCGAGCCGCAGGCGCGTCTTGTGCGAGAGCACCGGGTGCAGCGGCGAGTCGGCCACGACGACGAGGTGGGCGCTGAAGCAGCCGACGTCGAGCACACCGACCGGACCCGGTCTTCCGGACATACGTCACCACCATCCGCGAACCTGAGGTACCGGCAGGGATGCCCGGCCGGGGATCGGGTGAAACCGGATTGGGTGAGCCGGCTCCGGGTAGTTCACGGGCATGACTGCTTCGGAAAGGCCGCTGGCGGTGGTGACCGGCGCGTCCGGCGGGATCGGGCTCGAACTCGCGAAGGTGTTCGTCGAGCACGGGTTCGACCTGGTCGTGGCCGCGGAGAACGACGCGGTGCACGACGTCGCGCGCGAGCTGGCCGCCGGTGGCGCGCGGGTCGACCCGGTGCGGGCCGACCTGGCCACCTTCGACGGCAACGAGGACCTGGTCGCGGTGGTCGAGGCGACCGGGCGGCCGGTGGACGCGCTGGCGGTCAACGCGGGCATCGGGATCGGCGGCGACTTCGTGGACGACAGCGACCTGCGGTCACACCTGCGGGTGGTGGACCTCAACATCTCCTCGGCCGTGCACCTGGCGAAGCGCCTGCTGCCCGCGATGGTGGAACGCGGCGCGGGGCGCGTGCTGTTCACGTCGTCGGTGGCGGCGACCGCACCCGGCCCGTTCCACTCGGTGTACGCGGCGTCGAAGGCGTTCCTGGCGTCGTTCTCGCAGGCGTTGCGGGAGGAGCTGCGCGACAGCGGGGTGACCGTGACGGCGCTGATGCCGGGCCCGACCGACACCGACTTCTTCCGCCGGGCGGGGATGACCGACACGAAGGTGGCGACGGGCCCGAAGGACGACCCGGCCGACGTGGCGCGGGCGGGGTTCCGGGCGCTGATGGCCGGGGACGACCACGTGGTGACCGGGCTGCGGAACAAGGCGCAGGCGGTCGCGGGCCGGGTCGTGCCCGACCCCGTCAAGGCGCGGGCGATGCGCGGGATGACCGAACCGGGCTCCGGCAAGTAGCCGAGCCCCGGCGCACGACGGCCGCCCGCCGACCACACCACGCGACCCCGGCAGGCCGACCAGACCTCGCAGCCGCCGGCCGAACCTCGCGGCCCCGCTCCCGCGCCGGACCTGCCGCCCCGCCGACCGCACCACGGACCCGTAACCCCCGCCCGCCCCTGCCGCCGCGGATCGGATCGGCCCTCCGGCCGCGGGTGCCGGGTCAGAGCGCGGGGCTGTCGTCGTCCGGTTCGGGCACCTCGTCCCCGATCAGCGTGCGGTACTCGTCGACCTCCTGCGGCGTGGGGTCGATCGGGGCCTCTTCGGCGATCTCGTCCGGGTCGACCGGCTCGGCCTGGTCGCCCGCGGGCTGCTCTGCTGCCGTCATGGCGGCTGGTTACCCCGTGTGCGCCTGCTCGAACGGGGTAACCACCGACGTGACCATCCACGCGAGACGAGACGTCCCCGCCCTGCCCGACCTCGTGTTCGCCGCCGCGGCCGACCCGGCCCGGCTGGCGTCCTGGCTGCCCGACCCGTACGAGGTCGTGGGCCGCTCGGACGACGTGCTGATCCTGCGCAAGCACGACGAACCGCTCCAGGTCGCCCTCGCCGCCGACTACGACCTGCTGCTGCTGACCTGGACCCCGCTGGCCGGGCACGGGTGCCGCGGCGAGCTGCGGGTCTCGTTGGCGGGCGCGGCCGGCAGCGTCGCCGAGCTGCGGGTGGACGACTGCGCGGACGACCAGCTGCCCGCGCGGATGCTCGAAGCCCTGGCGAACGAGGTTGAACGCGACCTCGCCGCCGGCTGATCATGCCCGGGTGGAGATCCGCACCGCGCGCCCCGACGACCTGCCGCTGCTGCCCCCGATCGAGCGCGCGTCCGGCGAGCCGTTCCGCGACATCGGCATGCCGGAGATCGCCGACGACGACCCGATGCCGCTGGACGCGCTGCGCCGCCTGCACGTCTGGGTCGCCGCCGACCCGCACCCGGTCGCCTGGGCGGCGGTGCGGGAGCTGGACGGCGCGGCGCACGTGGAGCAGATCAGCGTGCACCCCGACCACGCCCGGCGCGGCATCGGGGCGGCGCTGCTCGACCACGTCGGGCACTGGGCCGCGGCACGGGGGCTGACCGCGCTGACCCTCACCACGTTCCGCGACGTGCCGTGGAACGCCCCGTACTACCGGCGGCTCGGGTTCGACGAGGTGGCGGAGCCGTCGCCGGGGCTCGCGGCCGTCGTGGCGGCCGAGGCCGCGCGGGGGCTGGACCCGGCCGGCCGCGTGTGCCTGCGCCGGCCGACGCCGTGACGCCGTTCGCGAGCGATACTGAACGGGTAGACCTCCTCCAGCACACCCGTCCGGAGGTTCATCAAGGTGGTCGATTTCGTGCACGAGGCACTGCTCTACCGCGACGACGAGCAGTACCTCGCGGGAACGCTGCCGTTCGTGCGGGACGGCCTCGCCGCCGGTGAACCGGTGTTGGTCGCGGTGCCGCAGCGCGGCATCGACCTGCTGCGGCGGGCGTTGGGCGGGCAGGCCGAGCACGTCGAGTTCCTGGACATCCGGCGCGCCGGGCGCAACCCGGGCCGCATCATCCCCGGTGTGCTGACCGCGTTCACCGACAACAACGCCGCCGCCAACGGCCGGGTGCGGATCGTCGGCGAGCCGATCTGGCCGGAGCGCACCGAACTCGAGTACCCGGCGTGCGTGCAGCACGAGGCGCTGGTCAACACCGCGTTCGAGGACCGGCCCGCCTGGATCCTGTGCCCCTACGACACGGCGAACCTCACGCCCGCCGCGCTGCGCGACGCCGAGACCACGCACCCGGTCGTGGTCGAGGGCACGCGGCGCAGGCCCAGCGTCGACTACCGCGAGCCGTTCCTGGTCGCCGAGGAGTTCAACCGCCCGCTGCCCGCGCCGCCGCCGGACGCCCTGACCCGCCGGTTCGACCTCGACGCGCTGGCCGCCGTGCGGCGACTGGTCGCCCGGTTCGCCGCCGACGTCGGCCTGACCGCCGACCAGGTGGAGGACCTGGTGCTCGCGGTCAACGAGCTGACCACCAACAGCGTGGTGCACGCGGGCGGCGCGGGCACGCTGCTGCTGTGGCGCGAGGCCGGCTCGGTGGTGTGCGAGGTGCGCGACGCGGGCCGGATCCCGAGCCCCATGGTCGGCAGGCGGAACCCCGGCGTGAGCCCGGGCGGCGGGTACGGCGTGATGCTGGTGAACCTGCTGTGCGACCTCGTCCGCGTGCACACCGGCGAGGACGGCACGGCCATCCGCGTGTACGTCGGCTGACGGGGCGCACCGAAGCGACGTGAGCCGTGTTCGGGATCTCCACCGGCGCGGCGGCGGCTACCGGCAGAATCGGCTTCGTGACTCCCGCACTTCTGCTCGCCCACGGGGCCGGTGGCACGGTCCGCGCGAACTTCAGCCCGCTCATCCCGCGGCTGTCGCGCAAGCGCAAGGTGCACGCGGTGGACTTCCCGGGCTCCGGGACCACCCCGCGCGCGGGCACGGCCCTGGACCTGGACGACCTGGCCGACCGGCTGGTGGCCGCCGCCGACGGCGAGGAGCGGTTCGCGGTCGTCGGCTACTCGATGGGGTGCGCGGTCGCGGTGCGCGCGGCGCAACGGCACCCGGAGCGGGTGACGGCCCTGGTGCTGACCGCCGGGTTCGCGCGGATCGACGACGGAACCGACGAGCGGATGCGGCGCTGGCGGCTGCTGCTGGACGGCGACCGCGCCGAACTGGCCCGCTACCTGCTGACGACCGCGTTGGGCGAGCCGTTCCTGCGCCGGTTGACCGCCGAGCAGACCGACGGGTTCCTGGAGCTGATCTCGCTCACCGTCCCGCCCGGCTCCCCGGAGCAGGTCGACCTGGTGCGGCGGATCGACCTGCGGGAGGAGCTGTCGTCGGTGACCGTGCCGACGCTGGTGATCGGGGCCAAGCACGACCGGCTCATCACGCCCGGCACGACCCGCGAGCTGGCCGACCTGATCCCGGGCGCGCGGTGGGCGGAGCTGGACTGCGGCCACTCCCCCGCGGTCGAGGCCCCGGCCGAGTGGGCCGGCCTGGTCGAGGACTTCCTGGACTCGGTCCGCAACTGACCGCCCGCACGGCACCGCGCACGCCCGATCGCGCCGGACGGGACCGAGCCGCGCCGGCCATGCCGGCCAACCCGGCCGGACGCGCCGACCAGTGCCGGGTCGAGCCCGACCGAGCCGCGCCGAGCCAAGCCGGCCGGGCCGGCGCGGGCCAAGCCGACCGCGCCGGGCGCGCCGAGCCAAGCCGAGCCGGGCCGGACCAAGCCAAGCCGAGCCGGGCCAAGCCAAGCCGGGCCAAGCCAGGCCGAGCCGAGCCGAGCCGGGCCGGGCCGGGCCGGGCCAAGCCGAGCCAAGCCGGGCCGGGCCGGGCCGGGCCGGGCCGGGCCAAGCCGAGCCGAGCCGAGCCGAGCCAGGCCAGGCCGAGCCGAGCCAGGCCAGGCCGAGCCGAGCCAGGCCAGGCCGAGCCGAGCCAGGCCAGGCCGAGCCGAGCCGAGCCAGGCCAGGCCGAGCCGGGCCAGGCCGAGCCGAGCCGGGCCAGGCCAGGCCGAGCCGGGCCAGGCCAGGCCGAGCCGGGCCAGGCCAGGCCAGGCCGAGCCGGGCCAGGCCAGGCCGAGCCGGGCCAGGCCAGGCCGAGCCGGGCCGGGCCGACCCCACCTGCCCCGCCGCGACGATCGCGCCGCCGAGCCGTGCCCGACCGGAGCGAACCGGCCGACCACGCACGTCCCCGACCCGCCCGAGCCGCCGGTTCGGGCGGGTCCGCCGGTTTGCGGTCCGGCCGGCGCGGCTAACCAGGCCGCATGACCAACACTCTCGTCCTGGACGTCGACGGGACGCTGGTGGACACCAACTACCACCACGCCGTCGCCTGGTTCCGCGCGTTCCGCCGCTTCGACATCACCGTGCCGACCTGGCGGCTGCACCGGGCCATCGGGATGGGTGGCGACAAGCTCGTGGCCGCCGTCGCCGGCGAGCACGTGGAGCGCGAACGCGGTGACGACCTGCGCAAGGCGTGGGAGGCGGCGTTCGAGCCGATGCTGTCCGAGATCCGGCCGCTGGAGGGCGCGCACCGCCTGGTCGCGGCGGCCCTGGAGGCGGACTTCGCCGTGGTGCTGGCCAGTTCGGGCAAGCGCCACCACGTCGACCACTACCTCAAGCTGATCGACGCCTCCGGCGTGCCGTCCACCTCCTCGGACGACGTGGAGGAGAGCAAACCCGCGCCGGACCTGGTCGAGGCGGCGCTGCGGCACGTGGACGGCAGCGGCCGGGCGGCGGTGATCGGCGACTCGGTCTGGGACTGCGAGGCCGCGCGGCGGGCCGGGCTGCCCGTGGTGTGCCTTCGCACGGGTGGTTTCGGCGAAGCCGAGTTGCGGGACGCCGGCGCGTCGGCAGTCTACGAGGAGCTCGACCAGTTGCGGGCGGACCTGACCGACCTGCCCATGGCCTAGGAGGAAGCGTGCGGATCGGCTACACCCTGATGACCGAGCAGGCCGGCCCGCGCGAGCTGGTGCGGCACGCCGGCCTGGCCGAGCAGGCCGGGTTCGACTTCGAGGTCATGAGCGACCACTACTCGCCCTGGCTGGACGAGCAGGGGCACGCGCCGTACGCGTGGAGCGTGCTCGGCGCGGTCACGCAGGCGACCGAGCGCGTCGAGCTGATGACCTACGTGACGTGCCCGACCGTGCGGTACCACCCGGCGGTGGTGGCGCAGAAGGCCGCGACCGTGCAACTGCTGTCCGGGAACCGGTTCACGTTGGGCATCGGCGCGGGCGAGAACCTGAACGAGCACGTGGTCGGCCGCGGGTGGCCGCCGGTGAACGTGCGGCACGAGCTGCTCCGCGAGGCCGTGGAGATCATCTCGCAGTTGTTCGACGGCGGGTACGTCAACTACTCCGGCCAGCACTTCCGGGTGGACTCGGCGAAGCTGTGGGACCTGCCCGAGCAGCGGGTGCCGATCGCGGTCGCGGTGTCCGGCGCGCAGTCGGTGCGCACGTTCGCGCCCCTGGCCGACGCGATGGTGGCGACCGAGCCGGACGCGTCGCTGAGCCAGGAGTGGGACGTCTTCCAGGGCGGGACGTCGCGCAAGATCGGCCAGCTGCCGATCTGCTGGGCCCCCGACCGGGACGCGGCGGTCGAACGGGCGCACGAGCAGTTCCGGTGGTTCGCGGGCGGGTGGAAGGTCAACTCGGAGCTGCCCGGCACGGCCGGTTTCGCCGGCGCGACGCAGTTCGTGCGCCCGGAGGACGTGGCCGCCCAGATCCCGTGCGGCCCGGACGTCGGCCCGGTCGTGGAGGCGGTGGCGAAGTTCCGCGAGGCCGGGTTCACCGACCTGGCGCTGGTGCAGATCGGCGGCGACCACCAGCAGGAGTTCCTGGACTTCGCGAAGGGCGAGCTGCTGCCCGCGCTGCGCTGAGGCCACCGTCCGGCCGGGCCCGCTCCCCGGCCGGACCGCTCACGTCAACCGACCCCGGCCGGCCACCCCACTCGGCCGCCCTCGGACACGACAGGACACCCGGCCCCGGCCCACGACAAGTCGCACAGCCCTCATCCGCCCTCAACCACGACGGGGCGCTCGGCCCCGGCCGGCCCTTCACCGTGGCGAAAGCTCAGCCCTGGCGCGTCGGGGTGCCGCGTTTTCCCGTGGGCGGGCCGATGTTCGTCGGCGGACCGGGATCCGGGATCACCACCACGGGCGTCGTCGGCGGCTGGCGCACCGGCGTGCCGGGTGGCGGCTCCGTCACCACCGTGGTCGGGAAGCCTTCCACCGGACGGGCCTCGGTCGTGCCGTGGGACGTGCCGCCGGTCGGGCCGGCCTGCGGCTGCTGCGGCTGCTGCGCCGGCGCGCCCTCGACCACGGTCACCGTCGACGCCGGCGGCTGGCCGGGCAGCACCACGCCCGTGCGCGACGCCTGCTCGGCCACGGGGTCGGCCGGATCGGCCGGGCCGTCCGGCGCGGCCGCCGTGCTCGTCGCCGACCGGCCCGCCCGCTCGCCGGGCTCCGTCGCGGTCCGGTCGCCGAACACCAGGAACCCGATCAGCGTCAACACCACCGCGGCGGCGCCCGCGCCGACCAGCATCGCCCGGTTGCCCGGCTCCTCCGACCCGGCGGCCACGGCGTCGCGGTCCGCCGCCCCGGACGCCGCCACCGCCTCCGCCGCCTCCGCCAACGGCGGCAGGCCGGCGCTGGCCCGCCGCGCCTGCGCGAGCAGCTCCGCCGACTCCGCCGCCGACGGCCGCGCGGCCGGGTCGGTCGCGGTCATCGCGGTCAGCACCTCGACCCACGGCGCGGGCAGGGTGGCGGGCACCCGAGGCGCGCGGTGCAGGCGCGCCAACGCCGCCTCCGTGTCGCCTCCCGGGTACTCGGGCCGCCCGGTCAGGCACTCCAGCAGCACCAGGCCCAGCGCGTAGACGTCGACGGACGGCTGCACGTCACCGCCGCGCACCTGCTCGGGCGCGAGGTAACCGGCCGTGCCGACCAGGACGCCCGACCGCGTCACCCGGGTGACCTGGCCCTGCAGCGCCAGCCCGAAGTCGGCGAGGTAGGCCCGCCGCCCGGCGGTGTCGAGCAGGATGTTCGAGGGCTTCACGTCCCGGTGCACCACGTCGTTGGCGTGCACGTGCGCCAGCACCTCGGCGATCTGCGCCCCGACCGAGGCGACCACCTCGGGCGACATCGCGCCCCGCATCCGGCGGCGCAGCGTGCCGCCCTCGACCGCCTGCATCACGAAGTACGGGCGGCCGCGGAACGTGCCGGTGCCGTACACCTCGACCAGGCCGGGGCAGCGCAGGCCGCCCAGCACCCGGGCCTCGCGGTCGAGCCGGATCCGGTCCTCGCCGGAGTCCCCGCCCTGGAAGAACTTGATCGCGACCTTGCGGTCCAGCCTGGTGTCCACCGCCCGGTACACCTCGGCCATGCCGCCCGTGCCGTACAGGTCGCCGAGCGCGTACCTCTCGTCGACCAGCTCGCCCGTCAGCTCACCGTCCCACATCCGGTCGAACCTCCGCTGTGTCGACGACGTCGGCCCGGACGCCGGAAGTTACCGGCCGCGCGGCACGGCCCTCCACCCGGATTGCCGGGTCGCGGCCGCGTACCCGAAACACTCCCGCCATAAACCGGCAACTTCTTCGGCTTCCCGAAGATGCCGTGCAAACCCCCTGGAGGAAGCCTACGAGCCGATTGCCCCAACGGGACTAGGCCGAACGACGGAACACCGAAGATCACCCTTACGGGGGAGTCTCCGGCGTCCCGTCGTCCGGCACGTGCGGCCGGCGCGTCAGGGCGCGGCGGTCGCGCAGGTCGTCGTGGGCGGGGTGGTCGTCGTCGTGGGCACCGTGGTCACCGGCGGGCCGGCCGAGGCGGGCCGGGTGCCACTGCACCAGTGCGACTCCACCCGTCCGTCGGACGCGTCGCCGTGCGCGAACACGACGTACGCGACACCGGGCTGGAGCCTGATGCCGCACATCGCGCCGCTGGTGGACGTGATGACGTCGACCTGCGCGGGCAGGGTGGCCTTGTAGATCCGGCCGACCGAGACGGCGTACCGGTACTTGTCGTCGTAGGTCACGGACGGGTCGCCGGGCTCCAGGGTCTCGCTCAGCACGAGCCCGTCGAAGACGTAGGTCGCCTGCTGGAAGCGCTGGCCCTCGGTGCTGGGCAGGCAGCTGCAAGCGTTCGCGGGACCGGTGAACACGGCGGTGAGCAGGGCCGCGGTGACGGTGACGACACCGGCCGCGTGCGCCAGGAACCTCAAGCCCCTCATCGGTTTCCCTTCGTGGGGGGCGGACGCCGCCGGGGAGCTGTGGGGGGGGGCGCTCGGGGGGGGGGGACGCCGGCG